>CAZWBY010000007.1:0-27186 GCA_964632825.1 uncultured Candidatus Bathyarchaeia archaeon | reverse complement strand
CCCGGCGCGCAGGGAAGGTGTGCTGAAAGATTGATTGTAAAAGGAGTCCTCATCGATCTGGGTGACACCTTAGCCTATCTTGATGAAGCCAAGAACAGGGAATACGAAGTAGCACTTCTGGCGGCACTGAAGAAACACGGCTATGAGAGACACCCCGAAGACCTCGCTTCCGCCTTGGCCAGCATTTATTACAGCAGCACGAAGGGAGAACTGAAGACCCACCAAGAATTCTGGACCGTAATGCTCAGGAAACTGGGAATCCCTCAGCGGCGAGCATTGATCGAAGCCCTCCAAGACGTCAGTAACAGCCACGCGGACAAGGTTTGGAAGCTGTACGACAAAGTCCCCGAAACCCTCACCATTCTAAAGGAGAAATATGAACTGGCTCTGGTCTCCAACTGCGCATTAGGCACAGACAAAACAATACACGCCCTAGGCTTAGCCGGCTTCTTCAGCTGCATCATCCTATCAT
Organism: uncultured Candidatus Bathyarchaeia archaeon; assembly: GCA_964632825.1. Taxonomy (GTDB): domain Archaea; phylum Thermoproteota; class Bathyarchaeia; order Bathyarchaeales; family Bathycorpusculaceae; genus UBA11855. Next base: position 26,714 of record CAZWBY010000007.1, on the reverse strand, counting down.
ACCAGATTGGAGCGAGAAAGCCAGATAAACGCGTGTACCTTGAAGCCCTCAAATGCCTCGGACTCAAGGCTGAGGAATGCGCTTTCATAGCAGACGAAATAAGCGACCTCGAAGGCGCCAGAGAAACCGGAATGAAAACAATCCTGATTCGACAAGGGCTCAGCACGCTCAAGGACGCAAAAAACGCGAACTTCAAACCAGACTTCCAAATCAGCCAAATATCAGAAGTCACAAAAGTCCTCTAGTGCCCAGGCGACCGCATGCCACTTCGGGTGCCACGACTCCGATCCTGCCGGTTGGGGAAAGGTCCAGCATGACCAACCAGAAACCGCGGCTGGTGGACATTGCGGAAAGATTATAGCTGAACCAAAAAGATATGATGCTCAGAAGAGAGCTGGTTCCATGGCAACAGAATACCCACGAATGATGGACGGAACACATACACCTGATGAAAAAGAAATAACAGGCTTCATAGGAGAGCCAGCAATTGGTGCTTGGGTGAGGCTAAGACGGTTTCTCAAAGAAAACTACGATATCGAGCCCGAAATGATGTTTGACAAGAAACACGGATGGGACGTTCGCTACCGCAAAAGCGGCAAAACCCTGATCACGCTTACACCCGAGAAGAGCGCCGTCAGGATCTTGATAGTCCTTGGCAGAGAGGAATCTGAGAAGGCTCTCACAATGCGGAATGAATTAAGCCCCAAGATGTACAAGCTGATAGAAAACACGAAGCAACTACACGATGGACGCTGGCTATGGATCAGGATATCCCAACCAAAGGAAGCCGAGGACATAGAGAAACTGCTGCCGATAAAGAGAAAACCAAAGAAAACGTGACCCCTGAATCCAGATATCTGAGTCAGTTCAGTCGGCCTGGCTGGATAGGGCTTCTCCCCTGCCTACTAATTACGCACCGCTGCCGTTTCTTTTCCAGCCTATTTCGGACTCTTGTCATTTGCTTCCGACATGTGTTGCTGGCATATCTTCCAGCTTCCACCGCGTTTCTCCAGAACTCCCGTCCACCGAATGTCTCTCAAGCCCCAAGGCTTTCCATCAAACTCTCCTTCATCGTCCACTATCGCCGAAAACCAAGCTACCTCTCCCGTCCTTGAAATCACGATTCTCAAGTTTCTGATATCGAATCCTTTGGCTTTGTTTCGCGGATCCATCCAAGCATCTAAGAACTTCTCAAACTGGCTCCATCCTACTACCGTGCTCTTAGAGTCCGGATAATGTGTGAAGAAGTCATCATCTCTTGCGAAGATGCTTTCAAAAAGTGCCCGATCTTTGGTCAGAGCCCATCCGAAGGAATCGTGGAGTATCCTAGTGATTTTGCGCTCATCGTCTTTCTTGTCTGAACTGGGCATATCTAGTCAACATCGCAGAATCGTCCCCAGCTATTAATATCTTCGTGGATATGGCGCGCCAAATAGTGCGCGTTAGCAGTCTTCTCCGGGAAAAATGACGCTGTTCAGCAGCGCATGCTACACGCTCGTAATCTTGTAGACGTAGAGGAGCAGGAAATTGACTCCCAAGACACTCAGCAAACAAGTGAATAGAATGACTGGCTGAAATAGCTGAGCAGTGGGTTCGGAAAGTTGGGGCATGACAAGAAGGTTGATGAGAAGCGGAGCGGCTATGAAAGAAAGTGCCAAGAAGAAGTACCTACCGCGCAGTGCGCTTGCCTGCTGCATTTGGGGTAGAAGCTGAAGAATTCGGTCTTCATGAATCTTCTTACCTATCTTCCCGATTTCAGCATCCAACTCACCTAAAGCTCTGACAACATCACGATTGACGTCTGCTAGATTCTCGTCAACGCTTTCCTTCACCTTCAATACAGCCAAAGAATCCTTGAGATCAGCCTCAAGCCCTGATTCACCCGCTGATCTACCAGAAAAGAACGTGGAAGGCGCTTCCCACGTGTCCACTATTTGCTTGATGAGCTCGAAGATCTGCCATTCCTTCTTGATTCTTTGTCTCCTTCTCCCGTAAGCCTCGTAGACGTTAGAGTCCATTTCTGAAAGGACAAGCCCTGTCTCTGGCAGTCCCTGCTGTCTGAGTTTCAAGTTCAACAGCACTGCAAAATTGACAAACATCAAAGATGCTTTTCTGGAGACTCTGATGTACAGCTGTTTCTCCTCAGCAATAGCTGTAATCGTTGCAAGCCGACTGAATGCTTTTTCCACCATGCGCAAGTCGGCTGCGATCGATTGCGTTTTCTCTAATGAAAGAACTTCAAAGAGATAATGTGGAGCCTTTTCGGCGAGTTCGCTTGCTAATTCGCTGAATCTTCCCTGAGTAAACATCAGTCCTGCGGTGATTATCCCTAGCAGTGTTCCGAATGTCGCCGTGGTTGTTTCCAAAGCTGTTTTCAGATCTCCATAGCTTATGGATCTAGCTAGGCTCAGCCACGTCAAAGCGGCAGCTGCCCCAGCAGTTGCCAACAGAATGGAAACGAGAAACAGGGAACTCTTCAGGTGATTCACCTGCCCGTCGCTAGTTCGAATGCAAGGGTGCACTTGCCAGCGCCTTTTATTAGAGCCTTGTTCCAAGTGCAGATGCCTCCGTTCGGTCCCAGCAGAACCTCATTGAATGCCTTGGCTCCGCTTGCGCAGATCAAATCGCAAAACTTGCTTTTGACATTCATAGCAACGTCTTTGCCGACATGAAGCATAGGGCAATCTGATATGGCAAGGGCGAACCTCGACTCTGTCAACTCGACTGGCTGAAACTCTGCTCCTGCAAAGGCAAGGTAGATTTCCAACGCTTTTGCCAACGTCTTCATGTCGCTGTCTCTCAGCCCGAGGATATCCTTTATTCCCTTGATGACACTGAAGTCGATTTCACTGATCTGCGCCACCAGTTCTTGTTCTCCACGCCCAGACTTTTCAAGAATGGGAATAATCACATTGAGAGGCGGATACTGATACTTTCTCAAGAGATCTCTGATCTGTCTTTCAGCCGCTTTCTCCATTTCTCTGCCCCAACACGATTATTGGACTCCATTCATAAACATCTTTTGCTCACATATCCATGAAACAAGAATGTGGGTTGGAACAAGACCTAGTCCCCCACATGCGCGCGCGATTGACTAATCCTGCTAGCGTGCCAACACACTTAGAGAGCTCACTTGGATTCGGGCTAATCACGTTTCTTGAAGAAAATGCCCAAGTTGCGAGGAAGACTGTCGAGATATTCCACTAGGCTCAGACGCTTCAGTTTCCCTAGCGTCGAGGCTGGCAGCTTGTCATGTAATGTGCCTTCCAAGAGCATGGTCGTTTCCTCTTCAGAGAACTCTTCTTCCTCTCCTACCCACTGTATGACCTCCTTGTTCTGTGGACAGACCCTTTGCGCGCGCAAACTTTGCCCCAACCAACCAGCCAACTTATCTGGAGCGGAGTCCACTAGTCTTGACTAATCGAGGTTGCCTCGATGTAGTATGTCCACCAACCTGGGTAGTTGGGATTGACCCATGCATAGCCCTTTCTTACAACTCCTGAAACCGTCATGCTTCTCCCAGACAGATTAGTATCCGAATGCCATCTTAACCCAATTCGTATCGTCTGATTTTGTCTGTCAGATAACCAGTAATTGAAGGGTTGAACTATTCCGATTAGGACGTCTTCGACGATTCCCCTAACTCTCACAGTTTTGTTTTCCCAATCTGTCGGTTCAGAGATGATCTGGGAAATCGTGCTTTCATTCGGTGGAACTCCGTCACGTTCAAAGCTTTGAATTAGTGCAGCGACCCCGAAAATCAGGACTATACAAACGACAGCCAAGAGCCGCAATTTACCCTTTCTGGGCGCCGCCTTTGCTGTCTTGAAGCTGTTTTCCACACATTTGTTAGAATCAAACCGAACCTTATAATACCACGGTTTGGAACGGGCCATGACTCTGTTTTCTGAAAGGATGACTTGTGTTGGCGGGCGGGTTGGAGATTTGTCACCCCTCAAGAAGTTGGTTGGTTGCGCGCGCTCTGAGGGCTGATACCAGAAGAAGATGCTACGATTCCGATAGGCGCAATCGGTTTACTAAGGCTAACTACATGGACTATGGACAAGAAAATAAAAAAGAAGGTGGTTAGTACTCTTCGTCTCCGCCTTCAGGCATCCCGCCTGGGCCTTTGCCTTCCTTCGGCTTTGTTGCAGCAATCACGTCGTCTATGCGTAGTATCATAGACGCAGCTTCCGTAGCGGACTTTATCGCCTGCTCCTTCACTGCCAAGGGTTCTATGACACCGCTGCGTTCCATGTCGACGATTTTGCCAGTGAAGACGTTCACGCCCATGACGTGTCCTTTCTCCTTCTCGTGTGCAGCCCTTAGGCCTACCAGTATGTCGATTGGTTCTAAGCCAGCGTTTTCCGCCAATGTTCTCGGCACGACTTCCAGGGCCTCTGCGAAGGCTTCCATTGCAAGCTGCTCTCTCCCGCCTATTTTCGTGGCGTATTCACGGACTTCTTTCGCCATCTCAGCCTCAATCGCTCCACCACCTGGAACTACCTTGTTTTTCTCGATGACATCTGAAACCACTGAAAGTGCGTCGTTAATCGCCCGCTCTGCTTCGTCTACCATGCGCTCCAACCCTGCTCGGATCAATATCGCCACTGAGTGAGGGGTTCTGCACTTTTCCACGAAAACCATTTTGTCGTCTCCGACTTTGCGCTCTTCCACGAGACCTGCTGTTCCGAGATCCTTAGCGCCAAGGTCTTCTAGGTTTGTTACAATCTTTCCTCCAGTCGCTCTGGCAAGCTTCTCCATATCAGACTGCTTGACTCTTCTTGCTGCAAGGATACCCTGCTTAGCCAAGAAGTGCTGCGCCATGTCGTCTATTCCTTTCTGACAGAAAACCACGTTGGCACCAGAAGCGGTGATCTTGTTCGCCATTTCCTCCAGCATGTGTGTTTCCTGATCGAGGAACGCTTGCATCTGCGTTGGGTCTTTGATGCGGATTTCCGCGCTGAACTCGGTTTTCTCGATTTCAAGAGGGCAGTCTAAGAGAGCGATTTTGGCGTTTGTCACGGTTTTCGGCATCCCCGCTTGGACGACTTCCTTGTCAACTATGATGCCCTTGACTAGCTGGCTGTCGTAGAGGCTTTTTCCCTCTTTCTTGATGATCTGAATGTTGTCGATGTCAGCAACCAACTTGTCGCCTCGCTTCTCGGTTATCATCTTCACTGCGTCAATGGAAATGTCTGCCAACGGTTCTCTTGCGGCGCCCACTGCTTTGCTGGCCATGCTGGTCAACGCGACTTTCCGTAGAGTTGCACGGTCTTCGGGGTCAACTATGATCCCTATTTTGTCTAGAAGCTCCACTGCTCTCTGCGCTGCTTTGCGGTAGCCACTTACTACTATCAGGGGGTGGACGTTCTGGTCAATAAGCTCCTCTGCCCGCTTAAGAAGCTCACTCGCGAGGACTACAGCGGTTGTTGTTCCGTCACCTACCATGTCATCCTGAGTCTTAGCTATCTCCACCATCATCTTCGCCGCCGGATGCTCAACATCCACCTCGTCGAGAATGGCTGCTCCGTCGTTTGTGATAGTTATGTCGCCTAAGGAATCGATGAGCATCTTGTCCATCCCGCGCGGTCCAAGTGTGGTGCGAAGCACATCGCCTATTATCCGTGCCGCCATGATGTTGTTTCTCTGAGCCTCTCGTCCACGTCTCCGACCCGTTCCCTCTTTCAGAATGAGGATCGGCTGTCCGCCTTGAGTGGTCAAATAAGCCATTGCCATTACCTCTTTTACAGTAAGATGCTAGTATGCAATTTTCAACAAAAATATAAACCTTGCTGAACCAACTTGGCTACTGCTCCTTGGGAGAACAAGTTTAGGACGCCTTTGAATGTTTTTATAAATAATAAATACCCATATAGACTCCACCGCTACGCTGGGGTTTAGATGGTGAAAATCGTGGTCTTCAAATGCGGCAACATTGGAACTGCTCCACTACTCGAGCTGCTACTAGACGAGCTAGCCGACCGCAAAGACCTGGCAGTGCGAACTCTGACCACCGGGTCAAAAATGGACGTTGACGCCATCGAAGAATCCATAGAAAAAATCTTCGAATTCAGCCCCACTCTTGTGCTCTTCGTTTCACCCAACACGTCAGCGCCAGGCCCAGCGAAAGCAAGAGAAGTGCTGTCGAAGAAAAAAGTGCCGACTGTCGTCCTAACCGACGCTCCTGGAAAACGCGTGAAGAACGAGATGGAGCAGCAGGGCGTAGGCTACATAATCATCACGGGTGACCCGCTGATTGGGGCGCGAAAGGAATTCCTCGACCCAGTGGAGATGGCGATTTTCAATGCCAACGTGATAAAAATCCTTGCGGGCACAGGGGTCTTCAGGCTTGTGGTTCAGGAGATCGATAAGCTTGTTGAGGCAACGAAAGCAGGGGCAAATCTCTCTCTTCCAAGACTAATAATAGACACCGACAGCATTCGTGACTCCTATGCTTTCAAGAACCCCTACGCAAAGGCGAAAGCGATGGCCGCGTACGAAATGCTGAAGAAAGTTGCCGAAATCAACGTTCAAGCCTGTTTCGTCGAAAAAGAAAAGGAAAAATACATACCTCTCGTGGCTTGTGCACATGAGTTGGTCCAAGCAAGCGCAAGGTTAGCCGAAGAAGCCAGGGAAATAGAAAAGTACGGTGATACTCTGTTGAGGACACCTCACTCCAAGGACGGTAGGTTGAAGACAAAGGACAAGCTGCTGCTTTCACCAGAATAGAGGTTGCTTGTCCCCGCTTACCGTCTGAATTCTCGGTCACTTCAGCCTGTTTGATGACTTGCGTCTTTTACGAATAGGCAGCCGGAAGCCCAATTTCTGTGACAACAATGGTATATATATTAAAGCAGAGAGATTGTTGTATCTTGGAGGGCTACCTTAAAGGTTGGGCGTCGAGAACCTCGACAAGCTGTTCAACCCAAAGAGAATCGCCGTTATAGGGGCAAGCGACAAAGAGGGCTCCGTCGGCGCCAAACTGCTCCGAAACCTGATCGGAGTCGGATACAAAGGCGCAGTTTACCCAGTTAATCCATTCAAACCCATAGTTCAAGGCATAACCGCCTACCCCACGGTAGAACGCATCCCGTGGCAAATTGACCTCGCTGTCATAGCTACCCCAGCGCACACCGTGCCCCAGATAGTGGAGGAGTGCGGAAAAGCCAAGGTGCCTTCCCTAATCATAATCTCTGCCGGGTTCAAAGAAGCCGGAGAAGAAGGGAAAGAATTCGAAAAACAGATTCTCGAGTTAAAAGACCATTACCGCATGCGCATAATGGGACCCAACAGCTTGGGAGTTATGCGCCCAAGCATAAAACTCAACGCCACTTTCGCGAACAAGGCAGCCAATCTAGGAAGAATAGCTTTCATCTCTCAAAGCGCAGCCCTGTGCTCCTCTGTCCTAGATTGGGCTTCAGCGGCCCACGTAGGATTCAGCGCCATCGCCTCGGTCGGCTCGATGCTGGACGTGGACTTCGGAGACCTAGTCGACTATTTCGGGGCAGACTCCCAAACAAAAAGCATAGTGCTTTACGTTGAATCCATTAAGAATGCAAGAAAATTCATGAGTGCTGCCAGAGGATTCGCCAGAGCCAAACCTATTGTAGTGGTGAAAGCCGGAAAATACCGTGAAAGCGCCGAAGCCGCCATATGTCACACTGGCGCCTTGTGTGGAGAAGACGCTGTTTACGACGCTGCTTTCAGACGGGCTGGAATCGTGAGAGTAGAAGCGATCAGCGACCTTTTCAATTGTGCGGAAACATTGGCCATGCAGCCTAACCCGAGAGGACCCAACCTAACCATAATAACCAATGCTGGGGGACCCGGGATAATCGCGACAGATGTCTTGATGGCTAAAGGCGGGAAGCTTTCGTCTTTGAGTGACGAGACTATCAAGTCCCTAGACGGAGTCCTGCCTACCTACTGCAGCAAACTAAACCCTGTCGACATCCACGAAGAAGCCACTACCGACAGGTTCAGAAAAGTGATGGAGATATGCTTCAAGGATCCACATAGCGACGGCTTCTTGATCATCTATACCCCTCAGGGCTCATCTGACCCGGTCGAGACCGCGAGAGCTATCGTGGAGATGTCCAGCAAAACCACCAAGCCGATCCTCACATCTCTGATGGGTGAAGATGATTGCTGGAAGGCGCGGACAGCTCTTCGCAAAAACGGCATCCCAGCTTTTGCAGCACCCGAACAAGCTGTCGCAACTTTCATGTACATGTGGAGCTACGCACAAAACCTGGAGCTGCTGTATGAGACTCCTGGAGAGCTTTCAGTAGAGCTGTCAATTCCTGTCTTCCTTAGAGAAGTGCTGCGAAAAGCATATGATGAACAGCGTATGGTTTTGACAGAGCCTGAGTCCAGCCAATTTCTTCTGGCCTACAAGATCCCGACGATAAAATCGGCAATAGCAAAGACTCAGGAAGAAGCTGTCGCAATCGCCTCAAAAATCGGATACCCCGTTGTGATGAAAGCCTTCTCACCTCAAATAACTCACAAATCACGTGTTGAAGGGGTAATCTTAGACGTGCGTTCAGAAGCAGAAGTCGGAGAGTTCTTCGAGGAGCTATCGCGGAGAATCAAATCACAAGCTTCTGGAATAGAGCTGGAAGGCGTCATAGTCCAACCGATGGTTAAGAGAAAAGCATACGAACTCCTAATCGGCTCCAAAAAAGACCCTCACTTTGGCGCTGTGATAGTTTTCGGAACGGGGGGCGTAGCTGCCGAAATGCTAAAGGACGTAAGCACCGGGTTTCCCCCCCTCAACCGAGTTCTTGCAAGAAGGTTGATGGAAAGAACGGCTGTCTACAAGCTTCTCGAATCAAATGGCCGCGTCAACATGAGACTTCTGGAGGAAATCCTAGTCAAGTTTTCTCAGTTAGTGATTGATTTCCCAGAGATAAAAGAAATGGACATAAACCCCCTCATAGTCGACGAAAACGACGCCCTAGTCGTAGACACGCGCATCGTAATCGATGCAGAGAGAATTCTTTCCCAGGTTCACCCCCATGAACACTTGGTGATCGCCCCCTACCCAGCAAAGTACACAGCTCAGTGGTCCTTGAGGAGTGGGGCTTCTGTTGTTCTGCGTCCTATAAAGCCCGAAGATGAAGCTTTCCTCTCTGACTTGTTCAAGTCTTTTTCTGAAGAAACAATGCGTTTCCGGTTCTTTCAGGTGATTAAGGAAATATCACACGACATGCTGACAAGATTCTGCAACATAGACTACAACAGAGAGATAGCCATAGTTGCCGAGATGGGGGAACGAACGGAAAAAAGAATAATCGGAGTGACTAGGCTTATACTGCAGCCAGACCGAAAGCGTGGCGAGTTTGCAGTTGTAGTTGGGGACAAGTGGCAGGGACTCGGATTGGGGTCCAGAATGCTGGATTTCATAATCGAGATCGGCGACGAGATGGGGTTGGATAGCATCTACGGCGACGTCATTTCAAGCAACGCCAAAATGCTTCACCTATGCTCCAGAAAAGGCTTCAAAATGGAATCTGTGGACGAAGGGGTCTCAAGAGCCACGTTGGATTTGGGCTAGCACCACTTGGCTAAATTCTCGCCTTCTGCAATCTTGCGAGCTTTTTCTTCTTTTTCTTCTCCTTTCTCTCTTTTTTTGTCCAAGGCTTTGGTTTCTTCTCTCGTGCTTCGCCTCTCATAACTCCACTCATGAGTTTCCCCTGTACTAATCTGACTTGGAGGTATTTTAAACTTGCATTGACGGCAGATCAGTGCAGGTTTTTTTCTCTATTTTCGCTCAAGCTTTGAGCTGAGGGCGCCGAAGACCGCTCCCGCGGCTCCAATCCATGGTCCTATCAGAAGGTTCAGCGTGCTCCCTTCGCCAGAGTCCGCGCCGGCAAGAGTTGCGATTATCACCAGCACAGATATCAAGAAGGCTAAGGCAGACGATAAGGTTGCGATTCTTATCCCAACTTTGTATCCCACACAGTGTATTGTCCCACCGAAGACTGTCAAAACTGCAAGAAATATTAGGGTTAGAGGAACTGCCACTGCTGCTTTATCTCTGGACTGTGTTATCCCCGAGATCGCAGCACGCCCCCCGGATAACCAGGGTAGGAGCAGAGCAGCGAATATTATGACCCCTGCTGCGATGGCTATAGTACCTTGCACACGAATGTCGGCAGTCTTCTCCTTTTCTTTCCCAAGCATCTAGGCACCTTCAAACACGGATTATCAACTTAGTCCCCACCTACCTTAATATTTTTTGTTTAGGCTTTGGCTGTTAGTTGAGGGATTTTGAGGTATAGTAGAGAGTTAAATAGGAGAGAATATCCGAAAGCCATGCACTGCACTGTACAAGTCCAGCAGGCTTGCTGAATAATCTGTGTGACGGCTAGTGAAAATCTCGAAACAAAACAGGTTTTCATAAACGTTAAAATAGAAAGCTCCTCTATAGCAGTGTAGCTAGGAGGCTGAAAGTATGGAAAAAAGCAAGTTCTACACCCTGCCTGAGCTTCCTTACAAATACGATGCCTTGTCGCCACACATCTCTGAGGAGCAATTGAGGATACACCATCAGAACCACCACCAAGCCTACGTTACTGGCGGAAACGCGATACTCGAGAAGCTTGATAAGGCAAGAAAAGAAAACGCCGAGTTGGATATCAAGTCAGCTTTGAAGACTCTCTCATTCCACATCGGGGGGCAAGTGCTCCACTCGTTGTTCTGGCCGAGTATGGCTCCTGCTGGAAAAGGCGGTGGAAAACCAGGCGGCGCAATAGGCGAAGCCATTAGTAAGGAGTTTGGAAACTATGAAAGGTTCAAGAAGGAGTTCTCTGAAACTGCCAACAGCGTAGAAGGCTCTGGGTGGGCTGCGCTAACACTCTGCAGACAGACCAATAGACCGATAATAATGCAGATAGAGAAACACAACAACAACGTATACCCCATGTTCAGAATCTTGATGGTGTTGGACGTTTGGGAACACGCCTATTACATCGACTACAAGAACCAAAGGGCAAAGTTCGTGGAAGCGTTTTGGAACATAGTAAACTGGGATGAAGTGGAGAAAAGACTAACAAACACTTAGACAGTGTCCAGCAACTACCGAGGAGGGGAGGTGAAACAGAGTGGCTAAGAAGAAAGGTGGAAAATACAAGTGTGAAGATTGCGGCCTCGTAGTTGTAGTCGAAGACCCCTGTGGATGCGCCGCATGTGAACTGGTCTGCTGCGGCGTTCCGATGAAAAAGACGGAAACCAAACTTAAGAAATGAAAAGTCGACACGTAATCACCCAGCACAATCAATGTTTGGAGATGCAGTTGCTGCAACTCTGATTGGCGAGTCTTCGTTTTGCTTAAATATCCTTTCCTATTGATAGGACCCTATGCTAATTAGCAGAGTTGAGTTTACCGAGCTTGAGAAGCGAGTTGTGAGGACAGCCAAACCCGTGCTGGACTTCCTAGCCCCTAAAATAGGTAAAGCCTACGTGATAGCAGTCACACGGGACGGTTGCCCCGCATGCGAAAACCAGAAACCACTGCTAGACAAGCTAGCTACAGCTATGACACAGAAACACGGGGACAACGTGGCTTTCACTCGAATACACGTCAAGTATACTCCCCAATCACAAGAGGAATCCAAACGAAGTAAAGGCATTCTTGGTCATTACTTCTATCCAACCAACCTTATCCTGTTCAGAACCCATGACCTAGGAGCAATAGATTATTACAGAAACTCTTCACCGACAATGAGCGAACTCAAGAAGAACATCGAAATCGCCGTCAAAATCGCCGCGATGATTGAAAAAGAGAAAGCATAGCGCCTGACCTCGGTTTGTGGTCGTCGCATGAACAGACACACTGTGGTTCTGACGGGGTTTGAACCTTTCGCGGATTTCCAGGTCAACCCCTCTTGGGAAGCTGCGAAAGCATTTGACGGTCTAGAACTTAACTCTTTCAGGGTCAAATCCTTCCAGATACCGCTAAGACACAAGGAAATCAGGAAGACAATCGAAGGAATAGTTGATTCTCAAAAACCATCTGTGATAATCAGCTTGGGCCAATCGTATCGACCAGTGATCTCGCTCGAAAAGGTGGCGCTAAACTTCGCAGACCTGACAGAATCAAATACACTCTACAACTGTGGAAGCCGCCCACAAGATGAGATTCTGGAGCTGAAGGCGCCAGCGGCATACTTCTCAACCATGCCAACTCGAAAAATCCTCAATGAACTAAGAAAAAACGCGATCCCCGCGGAAATCTCTTATGATGCAGGCACTTTCGGGTGCAACCAACTTTTCTTCCACATAATGCACAAGATACACAGCGATGGCTTAGACATGCTTGGCGGCTTCATCCACGTTCCCTGTTTGCCATCCCAGGCGGTGCAACTGCAAGAAACAAGGAGAGTAACAGTACCGTGTATGGAATTAGAGAGGATAATCAAGGCAATTGAGATCGCAGTTAGGATGACAATAGAGGGCGCTGAGTAGAATCGTCTTTCTGGCGCACTCAACCATAAGAATGTGCTTTAAAGGGTTCTAGCGTAAGCTCTATTTTCATCTCTTGCTTAACTTCTGTCGTCACCAGCGAAAGTGGAAGCAATAGTAATAGCCGAGCTCAAATACCCGCCGACCAGTGTGAGAAGGGGCTACAACGACAGAACCCTCTACATAAACCTCTCAAGAGCAGAGATCGCGAGCAAACCTGTATCACAGTCAATGAAAGACACGTTCATAGGAGGTCGCGGTTTCAACTTGTGGCTCCTCTGGAATGCCTTGCCAAAAAACCGTGTCACTAGATGGGGTGACCCTGAGAACGAGCTTTGTATAGCCTGCGGTCCTTTAGGGGGCACTCCGGTATATCCCGGCAGCGGGAGGAGCATCGTAGTTTCAATATCACCTTTGACAAACAGCGTTCTCGATTCGAATGCATGTATGCATGCCGTTTGATGGAAGCTTATGCCAATTGACAAGATCGAGTTCATCAAACTTGAAAAAGATACTTTTGCGACAGGTAAACCTCTTCTAGACTATTTGGCACCTGAATTCGGCAAAGTATACGTTGTTGCCATAACTAGAGATCGGTGCTCAGCATGCGAAAAACAGAAGCCAAAGCTGGATGAATCAGCGACAAATTTGAAAAAAAAGACACGGTAAAGAAGTCGTTTTTACTCGAATACATGTCAAGTACTCACCCAATTCACAGGATGAATCCTTAAGAAGCAAAGCCTTGCTTGTTCATTATTTCTATCCCACTAACATGATTTTGTTGAGAACTGTAGATCGAGGCGCGATAGAATACTACAAAAACTCTTCACCATCGATGGGTGAGTTGAAAAAGAACATTGCGGTCGCTGCAAAAATAGCAGCGATGATTAAGAAAGAAAAAACTTGACTCGCATCATAGATAGGTTTCTGAAATCGAAGCTCTATGTTTAGGTTTTGCGTTAGCACCTTACGTGCGCGCAAGCTGCAGACGGCCTAGTCACGAAAAACCTTAAAGCTCTCTTGGGCAGTTGGCTAGTGTGGGATTTCATGAAGCGTGGAGCTTCCGTCAAGCATGAGATGAACAATGAACTGATTCTAGAAAGAAAGATGCTGCTTTTCCATCAGGTTCTTAAGCTGGATTACACCAAATGCATCGGGTGTGGAATCTGTGAGAGCATATGCCCAGAAGAAGCCGTTAAACATGTTCCTGCAACGGTAAAAGATGGAAGATTAGTGAAGAAACCCCTCGTCGATTTTGAACCCACCCAATGCACATTTTGCGGCGAGTGCATTGTCCTATGCCCAACAAACGCCTTAAAATTGAAAAAGAATGGCGAAGAAAAAAACCCAGTAGTTGATGCAGAAGTCTTTCCAGTTCTTTTGAAGGACGTTACGGTTGATATGGGAAAATGTGATCCTGTCTGTTCCCTTTCATGCGAAAAAGAATGCCCGACAAAGGCCGTGAGCGTGACTACTGAGAAAAGAGGAGACGTCATTGAGAAGATTCTTGAGGTCAAAGTGGACAGAGAGAAGTGCATATTCTGTGGGCGATGCGAGTCTTTATGCACCAGAAGTGCGTTTCATGTTAAAAAGCCGATTTATGGTACAGTTCGGCTGGATTCAAGCTTATGCCCGAAAGGCTGTAGAATATGCGTCGATGTTTGCCCCAGCAAAGCTATTTCACCAAGGCAAGACGAAAAGCCATCGGTCTTTGAGGAATTCTGTATCTATTGTGGAGCATGCCAGACATCATGTCCGGAGAATGCAGTAGTTGTCTGGAGAACAGGGGTTTTGCACTCCGAAGTAAAATCAGGAGCTTGGATTACGGCATTAGAGAAGTTGACCTCTTCTGATTCTATGTTCAAGAAATTCAGTGCGACATCTGCAAAGAAGTCACGAGAAGCTGTAAGCACGATTGAAAGATAGCTTTAGAACTCTAGAAGGTCAGTTAACACCCTACGAGACTTTGTCTGTGAAATGTCAGATCAAAGTGCGTCTGTGATCAGTTCCATAATATCTCTAACTTGAATTTTCTCTTCGTTGCCTGTTGCCTTGATAGCATCATCAAATGTCAACAAACAGAAAGGACATGCCACAGCTACTATTTCTGCTCCAGCATCGAGTGCTTCCTTAATGCGCCTCTCTGCGAGACGCGACCCAGGGATGTCATGCCACATTCTGCCTCCTCCACCTTCGCAACAGACGCTTCGAGCCTTCGATCTGCTCATTTCAACAAACTTTGCTCCTGGGATGCTTTCGAGGATTTTTCTTGGTTCTTCGTAGATATTGTTGTGTTTGCCTAAAAAGCAGGGGTCCTGATAGGTTATGACCTTTTCAACCTTTGTGGAAAGCTCAAGCTTTCCAGAATCAAGCAAATCAGCAAAGTACTGAGTGTAGTGTTTGACATGTAGTTCTTTTCTGTAACGATTCTTGAATGCGTGAAAGCAATGTGGTGAAGTGACTATAATTCTCTCAACTCCGTATCGATTGAAGAGACCCAAATTGCTCTCAGCCAACTCTTCGAAAAGCCCTCTCTCTCCGATAGAGTATATTTCGTTTCCACAGCATGTTTCTTGGTTCCCCAGCAGAGAAAAATCTGTGCCCAGCATATTCAATGTCTTCACTATTGCCCTAGCTACATTTTGCGCCCTAGACTCGTAAGATGCAGCACATCCAACGAAATAGAGTGTTTCGGACTTTTCGCTATCAGATGCGTATTTTACGTTCAAATCTCGCGCCCAGTCAGATCTCGCATTGCGGCTCAGTCCCCATGGGTTCCCATACTTGAAAACCCCTTCTAGAGCGTCTATCAATGTACGCGGAACCAGTCCCTGCTCAACAAAAAGACTACGTAGGCCTATAAGCACATCCATCGGCTTTACTTCTCTAGGGCAACGACCTGAGCAGGTGGAGCAAGTTGTGCAATCCCAGACTTCATTTTTCTGGTAAATGTTCGGTTGAGGATTGATTGCTGGATGTGAAAGCGCATAAGAAAGCTCAAGCATTAGCTTTCTTGGGTTGATTTTTGATTTTGAGGAGAGGGGACAGGAACCAGTACAGACGCCACACTGCATACACTTATTGAAATCCAATTCCTTGAAGGCTGCTGATTCAGTCAGACTAGTCACCCTCCAATGCTTCTTTTAGCTCGGCAAGTATTTGTCCACGATTGAAGTGTCTCATTTGGATGGCACCTGATGGACATGCTGCAGAACAAGAACCGCAACCTTTGCACAAGGTTTCTAAGACCCCTACTGCCTTGTCCTTGACAGTTATTGCGTTGAACGGGCAGCTGGTATAGCATATTAGGCATTTGCTGCATAAATCATCGTCTACTTCTGCAGTTGTGGCTTCGATTTTTGCTTCTCCAGCCGACATAAGGTTACTTGCTCTCTGTGCTGCACCGCTCGCTTGAGCTACGCAGTCAGGTATGTCCTTCGGTCCTTGAGCAACTCCGGCAATGAATACGCCGTCAACCAACGTGTCCATTGGTCGAAGTTTGGGATGTGCCTCTCTGAAAAAGCCATCTGGACCTATCGAGATGTTGAAGACTCTACGTAACAAGCTTGTTCCGATGCTCGGAACTACTCCTACTGACAAAACCACCAAATCAACGTCAGCTTCAACCAGAGTCCCGAGAAGTGTATCTTCCCCTTGGAGTCTCAGGTTCTTCGACCCAGAGTCCTCAACGATTTCAGCTACCTTACCTCTGATATATTGCATTCCCTCAATCTGGGCTCTCTTATAGAACTCTTCATATCCCTTCCCAAACGCTCTCATATCGATGTAGAAAATCAAGATGTCAGCATCAGGGGTCTTCTCCTTAACCAGCAATGCCTGTTTTGTTGCGTACATGCAGCAGACTCGGGAGCAATAGGGGTTCGTCTTCTCATCTCTTGACCCGACGCACTGCACAAATGCAACTCGCTTTGGAGGTTTACCGTCAGAGGGCCTTACTAGTTTGCCTCCGGTTGGTCCTGATGGACTAATGATCCTTTCCAGCTCAACACCTGTGATCACGTTCTCATATGTGCCATAGCCATACTCTTCGATTACTGATGCGTCGAATGGATCGAAACCTGTTGCCAAGATTATGGTGCCTGCTTCGATCTCCGTTTCTCTTGGCTCTTGAGAGAAATCTATGGCTGCAAGCCCACAAGCTTCAACACACTTGTAACACTTGATGCAGTGGTCAATGTCAATGGTGTAAACTAGAGGTACGGCTTGAGGGAATGGTATGTAGATAGACTTTCTAGGTCCTAGTTGTTCGTCAAACTCATTTGGAACTTGGATAGGACATGCTTTGGCGCATTCCCCGCAACCGTTGCATAAATCCTCGATGACATAACGCGGTTTTTCAGCGATTTGAACCTTAAAATTCCCTACATAACCTGTGACTCGACTGATCTCAGAGTTTGTCAGGACATGGATTTTAGGGTGGTGGATAACTGAGGACATCTTCGGAGACAGTATGCACAGGGAGCAGTCCATTGTCGGGAATGTCTTGTCTAACTGAGCCATATGGCCCCCAAGACTTGGGTTCTTCTCAACCAAGTAGACATCGAATCCGTCCTCAGCAAGGTCAAGACTTGCTTGTATGCCGGTAATGCCTCCGCCCACTATCACGCAGCTCTTTTTGACTGGAACCGTTACAGCCTCAAGTGGTTCGAGTAGAGATGCGCGTGCGACAGCCATTCTTATCAGGTCCATTGCTTTCTCCGTAGCCCGTTCCTGCTCATCCGAATGAACCCATGAACACTGCTCTCTTATGTTGGCAATTGTGAGCAAGTAGCCATTCAGCCCTGCCTCTTCAACGCACTTGCGGAAGGTTGGTTCATGGAGTGTAGGTGAGCATGCCGCGACCACGACTCTATCAAGCTTGAGGTTTTTGATGTCTTGTGCAATCAGCGTTTGGCCAGCGTCTGAACAGACATAGGCATAATCCGTGGCAACAACGACGTTTGGAAGGACAGAAGCAAGTTTTGCGATTTTCTTAACGTCAACGCTTCTGGCGATGTTTGTCCCGCAGTGGCATATGTAGACACCAACTCTGCGCTCTTTATCAATGTGGGATTTCGAATTTTCCTTGTCTTTTGATGAACTGCTCAATTCTTCCTCTCTATCTCCAAGGCTGCTGGTTTGAATGACTTCACGTGTTCCTGGAAGTTTTCGACGTTTTTTTCGCTTCAAGTGTTTCCGAAAGCAGTTTCTTGAAAGCTTTTCTCCTCATTTTCTGTCCGAGCTCTTCACCGGTCATGAGACTCAGGGCTTCTTGAGGGCAGAAGGCGACGCATTTTGGATCAAGCTGACATAGGTCGCAAACCGTCGAGGTTTTTTTGTCTTTATGCACAGAGATGACTCCGAATTCGCAGGCTTCCATGCACCATCGGCATCCATCGCATTTCTGTTCATCGACTAATATTACCCCAGTTTCCTCATCTGTCGTCAAAGCCTTCCTAGGACAGCTCTTGACACATTTAGGTTTTTCACATAAACGGCAGGCTATGGCCATATTCGCGAAAGGTTCTATGCGGCTCATGCGAATTCTGGAGAATAAGGGGTTAAACCCACCTTCTTTAGTCGCTGAGCAAACCAGTTCGCAGACTCCGCAGCCGGTGCATTTCTCAGGGTCCGAAACGAGGAATTTCCTCTGCACTTTAAGCACTTCCCTCCTCTACAACATCGGTTAATCCCAACTTCGTCGTCTTTTCTCTCGTTGGTGTGCCATCAGCCGTCCAACCTCGAGCGGCATAATAGTCGTCAAGCATAGCATCAAATTCGTCTTTGCTCAAATGTGATCCTTTAGCACAACCATCTGGAGTTGGATCATCGAACACCCTGGGTGGAAGAGTGTCATCTCTTCTGGTCCATCCTTCTCTCATGTTGTAGATTTTCTCCATATTCCAGACACGTTCTCCCGCTGTCAACAGCTCTTTGGCTGTTAAAGGAATTCCAGTGACCAGAGTGTATAGTTTGGCCAAGTCACTGCAAGCATTCATCCAGAGGTTGCCAGAGAACTTGCATACCATCAGCAAATCGTAAATGGTCAGGTTATTCTCCTTTTCTGCAACGAATTGGCCCTGACCTTTCTCAAACTTGAGCCTGCTAATTCTCCCTCTGATCTCAGGTCCAAAAACTGCAGCGCTTATATGATCTGCGCCTCTTGTGGAAACAGCGAAAGACAAAGCAGTGGCTTTCAACCCTCTTACATCAAATCCAGGAAACTCGAGACCTTTTGAGTGCATGGCAAACTTCTCGGACCCTTTGCCAATCTTTTCAGAGGCTTTTTTCACTCCTTCTGCCAAGATATTGCCCAGTCCTTCCCTGTTCGCGATTTTGGGGATGAGCTCCATCACTGCTTCCTGATTCCCGAACGACAAATCGATCCCTTCGGTGTCGTTCAACGTGAGTATCCCTTTTTCAAAACACTCCATTGCCCAAGCGATTGTAACGCCTGTGCTTATAACATCCATTCCTAAACCATCGCAAAGATTTCCAGCTTTGATTATCGCCGGTAAGTACCAAATTCCGCAGTTTGTTCCAAGGGCGTACAATCCTTGATATTCAACCTTGTAGGTTACGCCGCTGTAAGGGCCTGCTCTTATGAGGTCCATGTGGTCGCATCCTATCGGGCAGGTAGCGCATGCCATGCTTCTATGGATGTATTGATCTTGCATCCACTTCGTTGATATTCTTCTAACGTCTTCACTTATGAGAGGGGGGTCCTTGGAGGAATCGGCACTTTGGAAATTTTTTATTGGCGTAGCACAGTGTGATAAATATTCCATACCTGTGCCGATGGTTCCCAAGTCTGTCATTACTGTGGTGATTAAGCCTTTGGCTATCTTCCTATAATATTCGCCACACAGGTCCAGCAACTTGTCAAGATCGGCGACCTCCACAGTCTTAGATCCTCTGACTGCTACTGCTTTGAGTTGCTTTGAGCCCATAACCGCGCCCATTCCTGTTCTGCCATCATCTTCATGGTAATGATCGCTAACAACAGATGCAAAACGTACAAGGTTCTCTCCAGCAGGTCCTATAGCTGCCACTTGAACATTATTGTCACCCACAGTTTCCTTAATAGTTTTGTCTGTTTCCCAGCAGTCCTTACCCATCAGTCCCGCTGCGTTCTTGAACTCGACTATGTCATCATCTATGAATAGGAAAGTCGGTCTCTCCGCTCTGCCTTTGATCACAAGGGCATCGTAACCAGCTCTTCTAAAGGCCAGACTCCAGAAGCTTGAACCAATTGACTTCCCTTGAAAACCCGTTAAAGGAGATTTTGCCCGAATTACGTATTTGGCGCTCGTTGGCACGGTTGTTCCGGAAAAAGGTCCCACGGCAAAAACCAGGACATTATCCGGGCTCAACGAGTCAATTCCGGGTTTCTGATACTTGTGCAATAGATACATACTAAACCCGCTTCCACCTATGAAATTCCTACAAAAGCCTTCAGAAATCTCCTCGGTCTTCGTCTCTTTGGAAGTCAGATCTACGATTAGAACTCTACCAGAATATCCATACATGTCCGCCATCTCCGTCAACCCAGAACCGTGCTATATGACTTCTCCATAATGCCAGTAACGAAGCACATTTCCCTTCTTTCGTAACATAACCTGCCTGCACGTTCCTGCTTTGATGGACTTTTTACGGTCACTGCGCACCTTCGGTAGTGTTGTTCTGAATTATCTTTATAACCCTTGCGTGACAGAAACATTAAAATGAACCAGACACTTATACTGCAAAAATCGGCAGACATGTGGGGATAAAAATGCACGGTTGGAACGGCAAGTTTTTAAGAATAGATCTGACTAAGGAAAAGGCAATTCCTCAAAAGTACAGTCCCAACATCGCTCTGGCATTCCTCGGAGGAAGAGGTTTTGCCGCTAAGATTCTATGGGATGAATTGGAGCCACACATCGATGGTTTGTCGCCCGAAAACAGGCTGATTTTTGCTTCTGGACCCCTGACTGGACTCCCGGTGCCCGGTAGCGGCAAGCTTGTAATAGCGGCGAAAAGCCCTCTAACAGGCGGCTATGGAGACGGTAATATTGGAACGATAGCTTCTGTTCAGTTGAGAAGAGCTGGCTACGACGCACTAGTGATTGAAGGAAAAGCCAATAAACCGACTGCTCTTTTGGTCAATGACGACAAGACGGATTTCATCGATGCCGCAGATCTTTGGGGGCTTGGCGCCTTTGAGACTGAACGAAAGATAAGGGAAAGTCATGGCAATACGGCAGGTGTTCTGGAAATAGGACCCGCTGGAGAAAACATGGTCAAGATTGCCGTCGTGGTTTCGCAGGAAGGGCGAGCCGGTGGTAGGCCTGGAATTGGCGCCGTAATGGGGTCTAAGAATCTCAAAGCAGTTGTCATCAAAGGGTCACAGACAATTCCAACTGCTGATCCTGACGAGTTGAAGGCTATTGGTACTGACGCGTACGAGGCGCTTGTGAGCAGAGAAGGCTATGATTTCTGGAGACGTCAAGGGACTATGGTTGCTGTCGACTGGAGCCAAACAAACAGTGTTCTACCAACACTTAACTTCAGAGAAGGCGTTTTCGACGAAGCAGAAGCAATAAACGGATTCACGATGGAGAAATTGAAGGTCACACAAAGGGACTGCGGCAACATGACTTGTGCTAACGTCTGCTACAACTGCTATGAAACCTGCCCAGCCTTCACCTGTAATACAATCTGCGGCAACATCATCAAAGACGCTGAGAACGAGTATTCAGAACTGGACTACGAAAACGTCGCGCTTTTGGGTTCCAACATAGGTCTAGCAGATCTCAAAAAGGTCGCAGTTCTTAATAGAATGGCAGATGACTATGGGTTGGATACGATTTCTCTTGGAAGCGCCATCGGCTTCGTAATGGAAGCTTCAGAAAAAAAGCTTACTGACTACAAGATCGAGTGGGGAGACTTTAACAAGGCAAAATCTCTTACAGAAGACATTGTGTATAGACGCGAAATAGGTGCTCTCCTTGCTGAAGGAGTACGGTCAACGGCCAGTAAGCTCGGCAACGATGCTCATAAGTGGGCAATGCATGTAAAAGGACTGGAGATTTCGGGTTATGACTGCCACATGGCACCGGCAATGGCACTAGCCTACGGGACATCGCCTATCGGTGCTCATCATAAAGATGCCTGGGTCATTTCATGGGAAGTATCAGCTGGACGGGACACTTATAGTGAAGCCAAAGTGGACAAAGTGATTGAGCTTCAGAGAATCAGAGGAGGGATGTTTGAGAGCCTAGTTACTTGCCGACTGCAATGGGTAGAGCTGGGCTTTGAGCTTGGCTGGTACCCACGATTTCTCAAGGCTGCGACAGGTTTAGAGATGCCATTGGACAGCCTATATGTAGTTGCTGATAGGACGTATAATCTAATTCGAGCCTTCTGGATTCGTGAGTATGGTGAAAACTGGACGAGTGAGATGGATGTTCCACCTGCAAGATGGTTTGACGAGCCGTTAACCAAAGGTCCATTAGAAGGCGCAAGTCTCGATAGAGCAAAATATGATGATATGCTGCAGAAATACTATCGAAAAAGGGGTTGGGACAAGCGTGGAATTCCCACAAAAGCGACGCTGAAAAAGCTTGGATTGGAAGCTGTCGCCAGACGACTTGAGCCACTTATTAAGCTGCATGATTGACTTTCTTTTCCATTTTTCTACTCGCTCCTGGCGCGCGCGCACAAATCTATTTGACTCCTGCGTAGCTCTCTCTTTCAAGTAATTCTGCCTTGCAGTTGTTACGTACTCTGTGAATTCGAAGCTTTCAGCCGCTTTTCCTTTCACGTTTAGTCCACTTTTCTCGTGAAGTTCTCTCATGACTATGACTTAGAAAGGTCGCTCCTTGTTCGAAGATCGCGCGCGATAAACAACTTGAAAAAGTAGGCTACGACCCAAAGGGCAAGTCTATCGAAGAAAGAATGACGGCTTTAAGGAAATACCGTGATGCATGCATGTATGAGAAGCTTAAAGACGCTGTTTACAAGAGACGAGGTTGGGACGAGAACGGGGTTCCCACACTGCAGAAGGTGAAAGAGCTTGGAATCGGCTTTCCTGACGTTATGGTGCTTCTCGAAAGAGAACGCGTGAAGAGCTAGTACTCTATTGCAGCAAGCTGACGCGTTCATTCCATCAGCAACTCCGTTCTCCGGACGATGAGTTTTTATGCGTCCGCTGAAACCATGTCTTAACTCATCAAGTGTGTCGATCAGTTGTCCAGAAGAAATGAGCAATCGTCTGATTCGACTGATTTAAGTCCACTTCTTGTTCGTTCAGTAGTGAACTCTTTCGGTATGGGGATGGTCAACCCCTTCATTGGTGCGTACGCTGTTCAACTTGGGGCTTCATCGTCTGAAATGGGATGGTTCCAGTCTTCCGCCAATATCTCAAACAACGTTCTACAGGTTTTCTGGGGTAAACTGAGCGACAGGCTCGGCAAGAGAGTTCCCTACATAATTCTGGGCAATCTGATCATCATGGCGCTCTGGATTCCGATGATGTTTGTGACCAATGCTGCCCAGCTAATCGTCCTAGTGGTAATTCAGGCTCTCTTGGGCTCTATGGCGACTCCCACGTGGATCGCGTTGGTTGGGGATCTAGTCCCATCAGCCAGACTTGGAAGGGTAAGCGCCTCCATCAGTCTCTGGGCTTCCCTTGGCACTCTGGTCGCCACTTTGCTGTCAGGGTTTGTCATGATAAGCGTGGGCGGAAGTCTGCAGCAGATGTTTTTCATACCTCTAATTGTTGCCATTCTCAGCGGTTTGATTTCCGCGCTCGTCATGATTCCCGTTAGGGAGCGGGGCAACAGAAGACCCGATTCTTCGAGTAGTCAAACGGAGGGCCTATTCAGCGTCTTTGTACACGCTAGAAAGGTGCCTGACTTCATGAAGTATTCCCTTGCTAGCGTGGTCTTCAATTTTTTCATGGCTATCGGGTGGCCGCTTTTTTCTATAACTCTGGTTAAGGTTTTGGAGGCTTCGATGTGGGAGATCGCTTTGCTTTCGGCAGCGCAATTGGCTGTCACGATAATCTTTCAGATGCAAATGGGAAAGCTTGCCGACAGTTTTGGGAGAAAGCCCCTGCTTGTTGTTTTTAGGCTTAGTTTGGTTACTGTTCCATTGGGCTATGCTTTCGCTCCCAACGTGTACTATCTGATTGCCTTAGAAGCTTTTTGGGGAATATCCCTGGCTGTGGGACAAGCTTCGATGACTGCGTATCTGCTCGACGTGATTCCTGAGCAATATCGAGGCAGTTTCGCGGCTTTCCACAATCTTCTGATCGGTGTGGCTTCCTTCTTCGGTTCTCTTCTAGGCGGGTATCTTGCAGACTACACGATCGGCTTGCTTGGTGTGGTTCTGGGGCTACAAGTCGTTTATCTCATATCCGCGGTGGGCAGAGGAGTTGGTGCCGCAACTTATCTGACGCTAAAAGAAACCTTGAACAGAAATGCGGTCTCAGATGGGTGTCCAAGCGGCTGATTTCTGCTTTTTCTCTGCAGGTTTCCTCTTTGATGGTCGCCTTTTCACAGAGGCTCTGTAGGCTGGGGTCGATGAGATTCTTTGTTTTTGTAGGACTGTTCTAAAGGCGCCGTGTTTGGGGCATTGGAAAAGTCCTATTTGCAACTGGAGCTTTTCTCCTTTCTTGTTAGGGCGGCTCGTCATGTTCCAGGTCTTCTTGGCTGCAATTTCTCCTCCGCATTTTGGACATTTTGCCAGTCTTTTGCTCGCCGCCATGATGTACATTCGGCCCCTGACTATTTTCATCTTGATTTTTTCCTTTTCCACTAAGTGGTGGAGAAAGGTTGTGAAGTCTGCTATTGTGAAGGTTGACATTCTGGAGATTTCTGGGGTGCTGAACGCTGCATGGTAGCTTAGTCCTTCCATTATTTCCTGGGATGTGAAGGCGCGGTCTTTTCTTTCGTCCAGGAAGGTAACTATTTCCTCTTCTAGTGTGCTGTGGATTTTTCCATTCTCGAATTCACTTTTGGTGATGGGCATCAGGGGTTCCCGTTGTTATTTGTCTTCTCTAGACTTTAGTGTTTCGCCTATCCTAGACCCCTATTCTGCATATCTGTCGTCTTTCCAGACGTCTGCGGTGTCACTGTATCCTCTCTTTTCCCAGAACCCCAGTTCTTTTGTTTTTGTGAAGGTGATTTGTTCTATCCACATGGCACTTTTGTATGAGTATTTCTGCGGGAAGACGAGTCTCAACGGTCCGCCGAGGGGTTCTTCTAGTGGCTTATCGTTGAGTTTGTAGGCGAGGAGTACGTCGTCTCCGAGGAGCTCTTGAACGGCAAAGGAAGTTGTGTAACCGTCTGAGCATTTGAAGAGGACGTGTTTTGCGTTCTCGTTAGGCTTGGCTAATTGGACTATTTCGTCAAACTTGACTCCGTGCCACTTGCAGTCTTTGACGCTCCATCCTTCTACGCAGTGGAAGTCGCTTGTTGATTGGGTGACTGGCAGTCCTAGTAGGTCTTGCCACGTGAGTTTCTTCGGGTTTTGAATCTCGCCGCTTATCGTCAGTGTCCAAGTTTGTAGGTCGGTTTTTGGGTTTTGTGGGGCTATGCCCCGGTGTTCTATGTTCCATTTTAGGATGTGGTTTACTTCGTGTTGTCCTGGAGGTAGCCTATCGGATTTCATCGAGTTGCTTGTGTATGTCGTTGCTTTTAAGTGTCGTTTTTTGTGTATGACTGCGTGCATGTGGTTTGAGGTAAACGTCTACTGTGTGATCCTGACAGGTAGCCGTTGGCCGCCTTTTGGATCCAGTGTGGTGTTCGGCAATGTTTTTATTTTCTTGGGGTGTCTATGTCTGTTTTGGGCGGCGGTAGCCAAGCCTGGTCAAAAGGGATAGCTGATTACAGGCGAAGGACTCAAGATCCTTTCCCGAAGGGGTTCGCAGGTTCAAATCCCGCCCGCCGCACCATGCTTCATCTCTTCGTCTTCTTAGTTTCTTCCACAAACAGTAGTAGCACGACTGTCGTGACTATCCCTATTATTGAGTTCACGTAGAAGGGCATGCCGAGCCCGGGGATAGCTATCGAACCGATGTAGAAGGTTTGCGTCCTGTAGATGTCGTAGAGGTAGGCGGACAACAAAGGTCCAGCGATGTCTCCAGCGTTGAAGAACATGTTGTAAAGCCCGAAGAGCCTACCCCGCTGCTCGGCTGGAACGAGGTCGGCCCGCAGGGCTTGCATTGCAGGCATGAACATGTTGAACCCCAAGCTGCGGAACACGAAGACGAGTGTGGCTTGACTCACGCTCGAGGTGAAGGGCAGAGCTAAACCGAACACACGGGCTGACATTCCGCCCACCCCGATTAGGGGCTTACGACCAATTCTATCTGAGAGGCGCCCCGCAATCCAGCTGGCAAGCAGCCCCACAAACCCAGCTGAACTCAGGATCGTGCCAATAACAACAGGCTCAGCACCAAACTTGTCCTGGAAGAACAACGCCGCAACGGGCAGTATGAAGCCCAGGGCTATCCCGTTGGCAAAAGTGCAGACCAGCAATATCTTGAAGGATCTTGAGAGTCTAACCTTGCTCGCCTTCCGCCTGCCCGTAATCGAAGAAGGCGCTCCGCCAGCAGACTCAGATTCACCAAGCCTCGCTTCATGTTTCCCCTCTCTCAATTTCAACGCAACCACACTAATAGCGAGCACAGCCAGAGCAGCATCCACAAAGTACGGTATCCTGTAGCTATCACTCAAGCCAGTTAACCCAGAGGTGTAGGCTGAAAACTGCACGAAACCTCCAAAAATAGGCCCCATGTTCCTCCCCACCATCCCGCAGGACATGACAAACCCTGCAGCTTCGCCCCTCCTCGACGGCGAAATGTGGTCGATGAGCATCGACTCAGCAGATAGTGTGGCGGCTGCGGTCATGGCACCGTTGAGCGTACGAATAAGTAGGAGCCAAGGCCACGAAGGCGCCAGCCCCGTCAGCGCCCCAAACACAACATCGCCCACCAGCCCCCACAGCATAACCCTCTTCCTGCCAATCCTATCAGAAAGTCCACCCAGCTTAGGCGACATCAGAGCCGACGCAGCCATGAAGCTAGAAGTAAACAAGCCGATAGAGGCAACAGATGCACCCAGAGAAAGAGCATATTGAGGAAAGAAGGACAAGGGCAACGAGAAAGCGAGGGATTCGATGAACGCAACCAAACCCAGAACTAGGACAGTTGTGGTGTAAAGCTTCTCCTCAGCCATACAGCTACCCTTCAGCAC
>CAZWBY010000006.1:29594-30913 GCA_964632825.1 uncultured Candidatus Bathyarchaeia archaeon | reverse complement strand
AAAAGAAAACAGAAAAAACAGGTTTCGCTCCCTTCAAAACACACCAAAAAGAAATAGTCAGAATCATCCCCCTGAACAATAGCTAAATCGTTTTGTAACGCCGCAATTTGCTCCATTCACAAATATTATAAACAGCATTTCCCAAGCAGAGTAAAGAAGGTGAAATCGAAATATTTGAGCAGCTTGGGGTAGCGAGCAATGCCCTCATCTTGCTTGCTTCTCTCCTCCTTCTGGTCATAGGCAGCGAAGTGACAATAAGAAGTTCACTAAAAGTCTCGGACATAACAGGTTTTGGAAAAACAACCATAGGCTTCATCTTGGTAGGTTTCGCCACCTCTCTGCCCGAACTCAGCGTCTCGCTCTTCGCAGTTGCCAACCCTGAAAACGTTGGCATCTCCTTAGGAAACGTGTTAGGCTCAAACATAGTAAACATCGCCTTGATTCTGGGCTTGTGCATCCTAATAATCGTGCTAAGGCAGCAACCAAGAAACCCGAGTTTTCTCCTAACCTTAGCCAAGGAAGAATTGGGAAACCTCCAATTTGGGCTTTTCATAGCTTCAATTATACCTCTGGCTTTGCTTTACATTGGATATGCAAGCCGATTCATCGGCCTAATCTTGGTTACCATTTTTGTTGTTTATGTGATTCAGCTGGCAAGAGCCAACAAGACAGCGACAACAAAGCCTGCATTTTCCGATAGAAGTAAACTCCGAAGGTATGCATCATTCGCATTAGTAGGTGCCACCTTGGTAATTGCAACAGCCTTCTTCATTGTTGAATCAGCCACTACCATTGCCGTTGGCATAGGAATACCACCAGTCATCATAGGCGCCACAATAATTGCTTTTGGAACAAGCATACCCGAATTAGCCACAAGCGTCAGTTCTGCTCGCAAAGGGTTTTTTGACTTGGCGCTTGGCAACATCGTTGGAAGCGGATTCATCAATGTCACACTCATACTTGGCGTAGCCTTGATTGCTTCACCTCTAAACGTTAGCATTGCGGCATTCTCGAATCTGGCTCTCTTCTCCCTCATTGTAAATCTGTTTTTGTGGTACTTCTTGGGCAGTGGAAAAATGAGCTGGAGAGACGGTGCATTATTTTTGGCTCTTTATGCTGCGTTTCTGGCAGCAAGCTTCGGAGGCTTCAGTGTTCAAGGCTGACAAGGTAGGATATGAAATCTGGCTACAACTTTGTGCGTTTTGGTTTTTCGTTTTGTGAAAAGAGGAGTAGATAGGCGCAGGAGTTGAAGTTAGTTAGTAAGAAGAAGGGGAAAGAGATTAAATTTTAGTCCAACCAACCAACGAAAACAACTGGCA
>CAZWBY010000006.1:26047-29494 GCA_964632825.1 uncultured Candidatus Bathyarchaeia archaeon | reverse complement strand
CACACCATCAAATTCAAAGACGAAGACTACGAAGAAACCGTTGCGACAACACCGGAAGAGATACGAGCGCTGGGCAAGGCTGGCTGGACAAAATATGACGAGGCAACTTTCGGCGGCGTGCAGATGCATTTCTACCGCAAGCCCAAGCGGTTTGGAGGCTTCAAAAACATGGTGGATAAGTCTGAAACCAAGGGAGATAGGTTTTTATGCTCGGTTTAAATGTCTAAGGTGAACATTCAAAGAGAAAGGCTCAGGATTGACGGGCGAATGGTAAGGAAAGCGCGAATACGCTTAACAAGTACCGATTACGGGAAACTGGAAGAAGTCTGCAACGAACTGAAAGGTATCGCCCAGAAAACCGGAGTTAAGATTAATGGTCCTGTTCCTCTCCCAACAAAAAGGCTTCGTGTTCCAGTCCTGAAAGCACCATCAGGCGAGGGCACGGCAACTTGGGATAGGTGGGAAATGCGTATTCACAAGCGATTGCTCGACATAGACTCAGAAGAGCGCGTTATGCGGCGAATAATGCGGATTCGAGTTCCTGAAGAAGTGCACGTGACAATAGAACTAATCTAGGTTTTTCTATCAGCTTATCCGATAGCCAAATAGTTTATTATCATCAAAATCGAGCTTGCAGCGAAAGCAATGCCCCAGGTCTTCTTGTCCCATTGAAAAATCTTGAAACCATCAAGAATCCCGAATGGGACCAAGTTGAAGAACGCCATAAAACCGTTTAGGAATGCTGCAAAGGCGAAAATTCCTTGATAGTTGCCTGGGACAAGCGCCAATGCTGATAGAACAGCGGAAAAGAAAATGTTCATTGCCGGTCCAGCGAGGGAGATTTTGCCGATTTCTTGGCGACTGGTAGATCCAGAAATCATGACCGCTCCCGGGGAGATTATCTTGAAAGTTGGCAGAACAACTGAGATTAGTGTGAGGAATGCCCCCCACATTGTTAGACGAAATTCAGCCCATAAACCTCTTCTCTGGGCTGAGACTTTGTGGGCAATTTCATGTGAAAGAAACGAAATGGTGAGTATCGCCGCAAAGATTCCGAAAACACTCAATGCCCTTATCCAGTCGCCCGTGACAAAGTAGCTAGAATATAGTATTGAGGACAAGCCGACCCCTGTAACGAGGAGAGCTGCAACGAGAAGATGCTTGAGCTCTTTTGGACTGAAATAAATTCGTTTCTTGTTTTGGCGCGTCTGTCCCATGGTCACTGTGTATTCGTAAGATGATGAAGCCGGAAACGCGACTTCTTGCCTAGATGCACGAGCAAGCTCCATCTTGTGGCAAGAATGATTTTCTGGTAGTCTGTGTTCTGTGCAGAACTTGCCGCCGCAGTAGGGGCATTGGAATGGAAGAAAGGTTTCTAGCCCACATTTCTGGCAATTCATGATTGGCTCTAACTCGTGTCTGCATTGAGAGGGCAATGTCGTTTATACATTTTTCCCAAGAAGACAAACGCAATTATGTCGGCGGCTAAAGGCTTTAAGCGACAAAGCTTGACATCTAAGACGCGGAAGAGGAACAGCTGAGTGAAGGCTTTCAACTTCGTCCATGCCTCCGACCTTCATCTGGGCTATGCACAGTATGGTTTAGAGACTAGACGTCAGGACTTTGACAATGCCTTCACTGAACTCGTGAACAAAACCATCGAACTGAAAGCAGACTTCATGATAATTGCTGGTGACCTGTTCCATCATGCAAGACCTTCTAACACAACGCTTGAGAATGCAATTAAGAATTTCAAACGTCTCCGAGACGCGGAAATCCCCGTTCTAACGGTTGACGGATCACACGATTCCGCGCCAAACATGATAACCGGCACCATATTAACTCCCCTCGATAGCGCAGGATTGATCAATCACCTACCGAGGCGTGAGGGAGCATGCTGGCGAAAAAGAGGGAGCTGCTACGTCTACGGCGTACCCAACTTCCGAACACGCAGAAAAACTCACGAAACGCTCCCAGAATTCATGAGCCAAAACCCACCATCTCCGGAACAGTCCACAGCCAACATTTTTGTTCTCCATATGGCAATTGACATTCCAAACGTAACCCCCTCTTACATTGAAGCTGAAGCCTCACCTGAACTAATCCCTGACGGCTTCGGCTACTATGCCGCTGGTCACATACATGAACGCTATTTGGGCAAGTTCAAGAGCGGTCTCCTTGCTTACAGCGGATGCACAGAAACAGCCAGCTACGACGAAGCCAAAAACCAGAAAGGCTTCTATCACGTCACCGTTAGTGAGAAGGGAGAGTTTTCACCCAATTTCATTGAACTAAAATCGCCGCGCAAGTTCATCGTTCTGGATGAGGATTTTTCTGGCATGAATTCAGCTAAAATCACAGAATTAGCTGCAAAGGCCGTTAAGAATGCCGACACAGAAGGCGCTGTGATAACGTCTGTCATAAGGGGTGTCTTGCCCTCCGAATCCAGCCGGGCAGAGGTCGACGTCGCCAAGATTAGAAACGCCGCTGAGAAAGCGCTGTTTGTGAACCCCCTTGTTCTGCTAAAGGAGAGCACAGTCTCGGAGGAGATTGTGCGATCAATCTTTGAGAGCCAGATCAAGGATTTGAAAACTAAGGCTTACGAGTACTTCATACAGATTTTTAGCGAGAGATACAGCAGAGAGCAATCCGATCAAGTAGCCAGATCCGCCCTGAGTCTCATTGAACCCCTAACGCGCAAACAGGAGGGCAGGGTGAAACAAATCATCGAGGAACTGCAGAAATGAGGATCGAGGTGGTTCAGCTAGAGAACATTCGTTCACACGTTAAGTCCACAGTGCCATTTACTCGTGGATTCAATTGCCTGGTCGGCGCTCTTGGCTGCGGAAAATCCAGCATCCTCTATGCCATCGATTTCGCCTTTTTTGGCGAACCTCTCACCAGAAGCTTTGAATATTTGCTGCGTGAAGGCGCTGAATCAGGGAAAATTACGGTACAGTTCACTCATAACTCTCAAACATACAAACTGACTCGAGGAATAAGAAGGCGCGGCAAAGGAATAAGTCAAGACGTCGAAGAACTCAAACTGTATGAGAATGATGCACTTCTAGCGAGTATGAAAACCGATGCTGTAGTCGAACAATTCAGAGCAATAACGGGATTGGACAAAGACCTTTGGAGAGAAATTATTTGGGTCCGACAAGAGCGCTTGAAAGAACTGATTGACGCCACGCCCAGAGATAGACAAACGAGGTTGGACGAGCTATTCGGGCTTTCTGACTACGAAAAAGCTTGGAGCAACATTGCCGAATACAAGCGTGATTACGAGGTTGAGCGCAAGATTTTCGAGAAAGACCCCGACGTCACGGGAATGGAAAAACTCTGTGACGAATACAACCGCGTCACGGAAGAATTCACTCTTCTCGAGATTCAGCTGCAGGATTCCATGACCAAGCTCTCAAGCGCGAAGAAAACCTTGGAAGCTGC
>CAZWBY010000006.1:15903-25947 GCA_964632825.1 uncultured Candidatus Bathyarchaeia archaeon | reverse complement strand
CAATTGCAGCAGAGGATCCAAGAAGAGAATGCAGAAAGAAGAAAAACAATAGAGGCTAATCAGAAGGAAATTGAAAGGCTTCAACTTCGGAGAAACATTGCGAGTGAGGTCTACTCCAGTCTCCAAACTCTAGTCTCACGAAAAGAAGACTTGGCATCCAGAATCAGCGATGAAACAGAGAACTTGAAAGCTCTATCCACTGATTCGGAGGAAAAACAGAAGCTTGGAGAGGAATTTGAAGGGCAACTCAACCTCGTCAGGACTGAGATCAGCAGGTTTAATCTGGCAGATCTTGAGTCGGCGAGAAGCCACAGAGAGCAGGCCTTCAGACAATACTACGTGGCTGATTCTGATTTGAGGACAAAAGAAAACCAAAGAAAGGTTCTCCTTGAAAGAATGGATGACATCAAAGAGCGTGTCGACCATGCCCAGGAAAAGCTCGGGCGCATGGAAAAGATCGGCAAAGCAATCGAAATTATCAACAGTATCCGCGATGCCTACAGAAGCATTCAGCCCAAGCTACGAAGCGAATTCGTGAAAGTCCTGAAAAACTTTGTCCAGCAAGTCCTAGACAATCTTACTGGTGAAGCACAGCTCCTCAACGTGACGATAGATGAGACTTACACGCCTTATGTTAGGAACGAAAGCGCTGTAGAGAGAGAAGTCTCAAACCTGTCGGGCGGAGAACGCACGCTACTGGCTTTCGCCTACAGGCTGGGTTTAGGGCAACTAATTATGCAATCGAGAACAGGTCACGGGTTGAGTGTACTCTTACTGGATGAACCGACCGAGAGTCTAGGCAGAGAGGACGGCAGTATTGATCGTCTCGCTGGAGCTATCTCGCGGTTCAAGGCGATTGAACAGATTATTGCAGTCACACACAGTGAAGCATTCGCGGATAAAGCTGACCACGTAATAACTCTGGAAAAAGAAGCTGGGATAAGCAGGGTTTCGATCGGAACTTGAGGCGTGAGGCAGAGGGTTTCTTCCTATGCTACTTGGTTTTCTAGAACCCCGATCCCTTCGATTTCAATTCGAACAACGTCTCCAGGTTTGAGAAACCTGGGCGGGGTCATTGCGAATCCAACTCCTGCGGGCGTCCCTGTTGCGATGACATCGCATGGTTCCAGTGTCATAACGCGGCTTAGATGATGGATAATCTCATCGATTTTGAAAGCCATGTTCCTTGTCGATGAGTTTTGACGTAGCTCTCCATTGACCCACGTTCGGACAGCTAGGTCGTCAGTGTTGGTTAGTTGGTCCTTGGTAACAATCCACGGTCCGATTGGTGCAAAAGTGTCAAAGCTCTTTCCTCTTGTCCATTGTTTGTCGCCAAATTGAATTTCCCTTGCAGAAACGTCATTGAAAACAGTGTAACCGAAGACGTGCTTCCCAGCCTCCGAAGCGGGAACATTCTTGGCTCTCTTTCCAACAATGACCGCTAATTCGCCTTCATAGTCAAGTTCCCTAACGAAGTCAGGTTTGACTATTTTCTCGTCGGGACCAATTATTGCTGTGCGAGGTTTCATGAAAAATATTGGTTCCTTGGGAACCGTTTTTCCCGTCTCTGCTGCGTGATCAAGATAGTTTAAGCCCAAGCAGATAATCTTCGGAGGGTTTAGTATTGGCGCTAAAAGCGAGACTTCATTTTCTGGCACAGAAAAGGTGGCAACGTCGCTGTCTCTGATGTTGGTATGTAGTCTGCTAACTATCTCTATCGACTGGTCGCCTAAGGCTATGAAGTCTTCCAGTCGTGATGGTAGTTTCCTCCACAGAGGCTTGGCGAGATCAGGCAGAGACAGAAGTCGGTGTTCATCTATTATCCCGTAGTACTCTTTCTGTTTGTAACGGTAACGCGCGATCTTCATGCTGAATCCTCTCCTATTTGCGAACGGTAACTATGACAAAGACACGAGTTTTTGTTATGAAAAAATTGGCTAATCTTCCTCGTAGAGACGTCTTTCCTTAACTTTCAGCGTATCATCCTTGTCCATTATGACTCTGAAAGTAGCCTTGAACTCGTGCTGGTGCAAAAACTTCTTTATCAAGACTTTCACGTATTTCTTGCCTGCAGCTTCTCCTTCGCCTTTCACTGTTAATTTTCTTCCTTCTACTGCTACATCCGCGCTTGTTTTCTCTCTGAGGAAATCTGCGAGTTCCTTTGTCACGTCCCCTTTTTCGCTCTTGAGCTCCGAAACATCAATTTTAGTTTCAACCATTTTCCTTCACCTCGGCTATCATCATGCTGCCTGTTTCATATTTGCTTAACGGATAAGTCTTCCGATTGCTGTTTGTCAGTTCGCCCGTCGAGTCGCCATCACCGCTTTTGGCTCTGTGACTCTAAAGCTCATCATCCAAAAACGAATGAGAAGAAACTTGAACTTAAGGTTTTTACCCAACTCAAAACGGCTTACAAGGAATATCGTCGACTAATGCCTTCCACTTCCAGCTTGAGGGGCATGAGTTTTGATGCAACCTCTTTGCTGAGTAATGAAAGTGCCACATTCGCGAACATGTGGCGTATATTCAGATAAGCGATTTTGTATCTTGGGTAAGCAATGTTTAAAAGCCAACGTCTCATCTTCATGTGACTTCACCTGAGTATGGTAATGCGTCCCAAACGGAAGAATCACAAACTCGGGGATGATACAATAGGAGGGAACTAAAACTGCTATCAAGAGACTGCGACGGTTGCTCACAGATGAAAGCGTGCGGCAAGCGCTTTGAAATTGTCGAGAAAGGCAACATAGTCTACTGCCCAGACGGAACAGCACACTTAGTGGACGGCTCGTAGAAAGCCAAATCGGAGTTCCAAGAATCGTTCAGACTGGAATCCAATTCTCGATTATCCTCTCTTCTTTGAATATCCACATTTTATGGAAAGGCTTCTCTGATACAACAACTCGTCTTCTAGAAGAGATGAAATCTTAAATCTGCACCCATTCTATAATTTGTGAGGTTTGCTCGTTGAACTACTCCGAAATTGCTAATGCTTATGAGAAGATTGAGGCTACCACGAAAAGACTTGAAATGACCTCTCTCCTCGTTGACCTTCTCAAGGAGACACCGGGAGATGTGATTGCCAAGGTAGTGTATTTGACGCAGGGAAAGATCTACCCTGATTTTGCTGGATTGGAAATTGGCGTCGCGGAAAGACTGGCAATCAAAGCTCTGATACGCGCCTCGGGAAGAAGCGAGACCGAAATTACAAACGATTTGAAAAAGAGCGGAGACATAGGCGAGACTGCTCAGACATTCCTATCAAAAAGAAATCAAGTCACTTTTGGGCAGAGGACACTCACAGTTCAGCGAGTCTACGGGCAACTTGACAAGATGGCGAAAACAACCGGAAGTGGAGCTATTGACACAAAACTCTCCGTTTTGTGCGGGTTATTGACTGATGCTTCACCCAAAGAGGCAAAGTACCTCTTGCGCACAGTCACCGGAAACCTCAGGCTGGGCATTGCAGACATGACCGTTCTTGATGCCTTGGCTGTGGCTTATGGCGGAGGGAAGGAAGCCCGTGAACACATCGAGCGTGCTTACAATATATCATCTGACCTCGGGAGAGTGGCGAGCATGCTCGTTGACAAAGGATTAGATGGAATAAAGGCGTTCCAAGTACTGGTCTTTGAACCCATAAGGCCGATGCTGGCTGAAAGGCTCTCGAGTCCAGAAGAGATACTCGAAAAGCTTGGCGGAAAATGCGTTGCCGAATACAAATATGATGGCGAACGAATTCAAGCACACAAGCAGGCAGACAAGGTTGTCCTTTATTCTAGGCGTCTAGAGAACGTTTCCAGCCAGTACCCAGATGCTGTTGACCTCATCAAGGACAATGTGAAAGCGAAGGATGCTATTTTGGAAGGTGAATGCGTGGCAGTTGATGTTGAAACAGGAGAGATGCGCCCTTTTCAGGAATTGATGCACCGTCGGCGCAAGTATGGCATCGAGAAAGCCATGAAGGAGTATCCTGTGTCACTCTTCATGTTTGACGCATTGTACGCTGATGGGAAAGACTTGACTCTTGCACCTTATCTTGTGCGCAAGAGGGCGCTGGGAAAAGTCCTTAAAGAAAGCAGCAGGATAACCCCCGCTAAGCACGTCTTGACCAGCAAAGTGAAAGAACTTGAACAGTTTTTCGAGGAGGCAATCGCCGATGGTTGTGAAGGAATCGTCTGCAAAGCTATAGGTGAGGATTCGTTCTATCAGGCTGGGGCGCGCGGGTGGCTGTGGATTAAGTACAAGCGGGATTACAGAAGTGAGATGAATGATACAGTGGACTTGGCGGTTGTTGGGGCTTTCCACGGGAGAGGCAAACGTGTTGGGACATACGGGGCGTTGCTTCTAGCTGCATACAATCCGAAGAAAGACACTTTCGAAACGGTCACTAAGTGCGGAACGGGCTTCACAGACAAAGACTTGGACCTCCTGCCCGATATGTTAAGGAAACACGAGATACCTCGCAAACACTCGCGCGTTCAATCGATGATGGAAGCTGACGTCTGGTTTGAACCAGTGCTCGTCCTGGAAATACTGGGTGCTGAAACAACGTTGAGCCCTGTTCATACCTGTGCAATGGATTCCATTAGGAAAGGAAGCGGATTGGCGATTAGATTCCCAAGGTTTACTGGCAAATACCGAACAGACAAGTCACCTGAGGATGCTACGACCTCCCCTGAAGTTGTAGAGATGTATCGAGCCCAACTGAAGAAAATAGGCGAGTCTCCAGAGTCAAAGGCTTCATAAGCGCAAACCTGGTAAGATACGACTGTGACAAGGAATGTCCCTTGATTCTGAAAAGATGAAAGCGCTTGTGGCTTTCAAGAAGAAACTTGAGAAGCAACTGGAATATTTGGATGCTGAAACAAAAGAAGTCACGGCTGCACTCGAAATTGTTAACCAGATTCTGCTTGAGAAAGGGTTCAGGCGCGGAGACATCAAGGAAGTCCCTCAACAGCCAATAGAGCCGCCCAAGGCTGTAGTTGTGCGGGACAAGGCTGTCAGCCCTCCTATTCAGGAGCTTGATAACGTGATTCCCCTAAGAACTTTGAACGAAGAACCTCTGGCCATTATTTACGTGGAGAAGGGTTCGTTGCACGTTCTGCCGGATGAAAGCAAGAGCTTCAGCGTTAACACGCCTCCGTTCAACCATTTCCTAGTTGAAAGAATCTTGGCGAGAATGCAAGAGAAAGACGGCGAGCTCGTTAGAATGGGGCAACTTACTCCCGACAGGATGTTTGCCTTTAACATAGTTCGAGAAGGTGATCTTATTCGCGAAATTATAATAAAGAACGTGGACGAAGAGCGCCTAAAAGAACTGAAATCAAGCCTTCGCTGGACTTTTGAAAAGATGTATGAGAAAATGAAGGGCTAGGATTCGCCTCAGATTCAAACTACAGGTGTTTCTTCAGAACTTCGTCATACTTGTTCTTTGAACAAAGGCCAACAATTCGTTCGACTTCGGCACGGTCCTTGATTAGAACAACCGTTGGTATGCTGAAGACATGGAATTTCTCTGCGGTTGCGGGGTTTTCGTCAACATCGAGTTTGGCAATTACTGCCTTGCCCAAGTACTGTCTGGCCAGCTCTTCTATTGCTGGGGCAAGCGCTCTGCAGGGTCCACACCACCCAGCCCAGAAATCTACCAGCACAAGGTTGTTGTTGTTTATAGTTTCCTCAAATGTGGCGTCGGTTAGATGAAGCAGTTCATTGCCCATGAATTCCCTCTCCATTTTAGCATGCTACAGTCTAACCAGCTCAGATATAAACAGTTCGTGGCACTCAAGTTTTGTTGCTGAGCTTTTTCTGAAGGCTCCTGAAAGCTTGATATGCTTCATTCGGGTTCGAAATGCCTATTGCCTTTTCCTCAAAAGGACACAATTTGCTCTTGTTTGCGTCAAGAATGTTTTCCACCAGTTCTCCCCACGAGCAGTCAATTCCATTGTAGTCAAAAACGGCCTTGGCTTTCTTGCTCAAGACATCGGCATACACTGCTTTTGCCCCAATGTAAACGCATAGTAATGCTACTGCCTTTCCTGCTACTCTGTCTGCAATAGATGAGTTCTCGAGTCCCGAACCCAAGCGGTCTATGGCTTCGAGGAAGCCAGAAATTCTATGCGAGCAAGTTTCGAAGATTATCTCGCCGCTTTTCACTATTGCTATCGCCACTTGTTTTGTGTGAAGATGCTTCTTGGCTATCTCCAAGTCATTCATGAGTTTTCATTTACTTACCATGATAGACCTGTAAAAACGTTATGTCCTCCAGTCAAGTAGTAATATGGCTCATGTGCAGACTTTTAACAAAGACTAACTAAGCCCCCAAAATCCCGCTTTTCACATCTCGCAAAAACAACATTTGAAAACCCTTTTTGCGGGATAAACCTATATATCCCTTTTTGAGCATTGCTCCTTCTCATTCAAAAAGGCACAAGCCATGAATCTGACCGAAAAAATTGTTAAACTCAAAGAGGAAAAGCACGCCATCATTCTCGCACACAATTATGAGCGTCCCGAAATTCAGGATATTGCTGACTATGTTGGAGACAGCATAGAACTCAGCCAAAAAGCCATGCTTGAGAAGGACGCCGACATCATCGTTTTCTGCGCTGTTGACTTCATGGCCGAGTCGGCAGCCATACTTAACCCCAGCAAAAAGGTCTTGTTGCCTACTCTGGGGGCACGGTGCCCAATGGCGCAGATGCTTACAGTTGAAGAAATTAAACGACAGAAAACTCTGCACCCAAACGCTCCAGTCGTTCTCTACGTAAACACACTCGCTGTGACCAAAGCCCAATGCGACGTCTGCTGCACCAGTGCAAACGCTGTTGAAGTGGTTAGTTCTCTCGAGGCAAAAACCATCCTGTTCGGTCCAGATCGCAACTTGGCTGAATACGTCGCTGAAAAAACCGGGAAGAAGATTATTCCAATACCCGAGTGGGGATTCTGCCCAACTCACCTTTTGTTCCAACCTGAAGATGTTGCAGTGCTGAAAAATCAGCACCCGAATGCAACAGTAATCGCGCATCCGGAATGCAGTTCTGAAATGCGACAAGCAGCGGATTTCATAGGCAGCACCTCAAGGATGTGCACGTTTGCATCAGAGTCAAAAGCCACGGAATTCATCGTCTGCACAGAAGAGGGCATTCTTCATCGCCTGAGGAAAGAAAACCCAAGAAAGCAGTTCATGATTGCCTATGGTGATGCAGTGTGCCCGAACATGAAGCTTACTACGCTTGACAGGCTTTACACCGCGCTCAGAGAAGAGAAATATGTTGTCAAGGTTCCTGAGGACATAGCGGTGAAGGCACGCAAATCGTTGGAACGAATGTTCGAAAGCACGGCCTCGGTCAAAGCGAAACGATCATAGTTTTCAGGGTCTTGACGCCTTTCTTCGTTGTCAGTTCGTTGCTCAACTTTCGTATCTGCTTTGCTTTGCCTCAAACTGCTATTGCTTCCAAACAATCCCGTTTGCCGACGTGAATGTGCATAGTCGATGAGACTATTGAAGCATTATCGTGCTGGACCTCGGTAAGTCCACTCTGTAATCCTTTGACTTCGAGGTCGTAGACCACAAGCAGCAATCCTGTTTGATCTGCCTCTTCATCTCTGAGCAATTTCTTGTCGGAAACAAACAAGGACACAGCATCCTGAATCGCTTTCGAGCGACTCTTACAGCCAGTCTTAGCCGAGATTTCGTCAAGTTCCTTGAGAAGCTCTGGCGGGAATGTGACGCCTATGCGTGTGACCTTCGTCGTTGATTTTGACCAATTGGATATGGCTCCGTGGTCGTTGAAGCTTTTACACAGTTGGCGGTTTTGAATCTTGGTTCCAAACCATGTTTTGGTTTCCACCGCGGCCAGGCAGATCCCTATTGGAAATGCTAAAATGTTTCAGGTGGTTTCTTCTGTTTCGGAGCAAAGGTCATGTCTCACAACGAGTTGAGGAAAGACTTCCTTCTTGGTGGCTGGGTTGTTATAGCAACAGAACGCGCCAGAAGACCAACAGATTTTGCGAAGAGAACAGATCAAAACGCTAACGTCTCCGCTAGCGTTTGTCCCCTGTGCCCAGGTAATGAGCACATGACTCCTCCAGCAGTCCTGATATACAGGAAGGTCAACGGTCAAATCGTCCGAAAGAAAGATCAAAATGGATTTCGTCATAAAGACTGGCTTATTCGCTGCGTTCCTAACCTCTATCCTGCATTTGCTCCACCAAAGGCTGAAACGGCGATAAAGGCAATCATGAAAAACGATTCATTCGGCTTAGCCGTTGGACATCATGAGGTCTTGATTGAATCCCGCGTTCACGATGTGCATCCAGCTGACGCCGAACTGCCACAACTTGTGAACGTTGTAAATGCGTATTTTGACAGGATGAGAGAGCTTGTTGAAAAGCCATATGTCAAATATGTTTCCGTTTTTCGCAACCACGGTCAACAGGCGGGCGCGTCGCTTACACACGCACACAGTCAATTAATAGCAATACCTTTCGTTCCCTCAACAGTTGCCGCAGAAATACGAACCGGTGCCCAATTCTGGAGAAAAAACCGAGAATGCATCTTTTGCGATCTAATAGAAAAAGAATCGATCGGTCCAAGACTGGTCCATCAGAATTCGGATTTCATAGTCATAACGCCCTACGCAAGCAAGAATCCCATGGAATTCTGGATAATTCCAAGGAAGCACGCGGTCAATCCGCTAAACCTGAGTCAAAGTGAAACAGAAACCTTCGCCCAGACATTGAGGTCAACCCTGAAAGCCCTAAAGACTCTCGTCAATGATCCACCATACAACTATGGTATACACCTAACGACAGACAAAAGCGCGCAGGACTGCTATCATTGGCATCTTGAGGTCTTTCCCAAACTCGCCATCTGGGCTGGTTTCGAGAAGAGCACAGGCGTTTACATAAACACGATTCCGCCTGAGACAGCTGCGAGAGAATTACGAAAGACGATTGAGTCTTAGTCTAGCAAATATCCTTTTCGTGCTTTGGTCTAATTAGTAATACGTCTTCTATGTAAGCCCGTAAAGGTTCGGCCACGCTCCAAGCTTGACTTATGCAGCCTCGCGGAGTATGGGGCGGATCGCCATCACAGATCTCGCTTATTGTCCCCAAGCCTGCATTGAAAATCTGATTGGACACTAAGGAGTCGAGGAGCTTGACAACAATCTCTCTACTGGACTCGCTGTGTTCTTCTGTCTTGAGATATGCAGTCACGAAAGGTCCCACTAACCAAGGCCAGACAGTGCCATTATGGTAGGCTAGGTCTCTCTGTCGCCTGTTGCCTTCGTAGACTCCGATGTAGCCAGATTCGAAGGTGGCAAGAGTCCTAAGCCCGCAAGGAGTGACTAGCTCGTGATATACAGTATCTAGCATTTGTTTGGCTTTTTCTTTGTCGATGATCGGGTAGCACAAGCTTGCAGCGATTACTTGATTTGGTCTGATAGAAGCATCAAAGCCCGAATCGCTGATTGTGTCAAACAAGCAGTATTTTTTGGTGTTCCAGAACTTGTTGTTGAAGTTTTCTTTTGCTTTAGTTGCCATGTTTGAACAGTTCTGTGCCAGGTTTTTCTCCTCAAATCTGTCAGCAATCAGCTGCATTGTCTTGAGAGCATTGTACCACAAAGCTTGAACTTCCACGGCTTTTCCCTCTCTCGGTGTTACTGCTTTTCCGTCGATTTGGCTATCCATCCATGTGAGCTGCGGACCGTGTGCCAATAGTCCGTCATTGTCCGCGCGTATTCCGTGCTCGGTTCCGTCGATGTGGTGTTCAATGATTGTCTTGAGTTTCTTCCAGAGATGAAAGTTTACGAATTCAAGATCGCCAGTGTATTGCAGGTACTGGAGTACTGCGTTAATGTACCAGAGCGATGCGTCCACCGTGTTGTATGATGGTTCGTTGGACTTGTCAGCCATGAAATTGGGGATCAAGCCCTTTTTGATGTGCTTCGCGAATCCTAAGAGTATGCGTTTTGCATCTTCGTTTCTGCCTGTTGCCAAGATCAAACCAGGCAGCGAGATGAATGTGTCTCTTCCCCA
>CAZWBY010000006.1:11127-15803 GCA_964632825.1 uncultured Candidatus Bathyarchaeia archaeon | reverse complement strand
TTGGATTTTGTAAAGTGCGACCACGGCGTTTCTCTCCTGTGGCATAAAGAGGGTCTTCTCAATTTCTACCCCTTCGACTGCGTAGTTGTATGTAGGAAAAGGTGAAATGGAAAAAGCTCTTAGAAACTGGTAGCCTCCTGGGGCAATTCTGTTTTGGAACTCGTTGGAATTTAGCGGATAAGTCGTGTTCTCTATAGTGGCTTCTTCATCAAGCTTTGATAGACACACGGTTCGATCGGCTGGTGGATGCAGGGCTGCCACCAATAAGCCATGATATTTTCTTGTGTTTAAGCCCAAGATTGTTGCTGAGGCATAGCCTCCGAGTCCGTTGGTTATCAGCCACTCCTTCTTGATAGCCTCATCAAAACGCTGTAATTCTCCCTGGCTGATTTTTATAGCTGGGAGGTTCATGCTATGGCATCAGCTTGGCTATGTTTTTCTCTCTGGGCACGCAGAAGTAGTTGGCGACAGGGGTGCACTTGGTTCTGAACAATAGGAAATGGGGTTTTGAGAGGTTGAATTCAGTGAGTGTTTCGGCATAGCCCATGCCCTTGGCGAATATCAGCTCGGCTTCTCCGTAAAGCTTCAAGAATTCCGGAGAGACTTCTTTCTTCAGGAGTCCTACGGCGTCCGTTCCTGTTGTTGAAATCTTGTCTGCCAACTTGCGCATTCCCGAGGGGTCTACGTCCTCCATCGTAGCATCATTCAAGACTG
Organism: uncultured Candidatus Bathyarchaeia archaeon; assembly: GCA_964632825.1. Classification (GTDB taxonomy): domain Archaea; phylum Thermoproteota; class Bathyarchaeia; order Bathyarchaeales; family Bathycorpusculaceae; genus UBA11855. The sequence continues at coordinate 15,089 of CAZWBY010000006.1, read as the reverse complement.
GTCCGCCTTTTACAACGTAGGTTACGGTGAGTCCCATGTTCCTGAGCTGCTCAACAAGCAGAGTGTCGAAGACGATTTCGCCGGCATTATCGGATAGTAGCAAGACGCTTTGAGCTTTCTTCGCGAGCTCGTATGCCTTGTCGATGTCATCGACAACTAGATCTTTGGCAGCTTCCTTCAAGCTTTTTCTGAGAGTACTGAAAGTGAAGCTGTGTCCTGGAATGTCAAACTCCATTATGTTGCCCACGATGGCGCAGAGGCAGGCCTTCCTGAATCTTTCCTGCTGGTTTAGTGCGGACTGCACGTATTTTTTAGCCGTGGGAAGAAGCTTGGTTGCTCTTTCGTTGCTGGTTTTCTTGCTGTGGGCGTAGGGATCTGGATTGCTTGTTAGTTTTTTGATGAGTCGATCTCTCTTTGTTCCCACGTCAGCTGGCACGCAGGTTGGACGAAACTCTCGGTTGAGGAGTTTCATAACTTCTGCCATGCACCTGAAGCGCAACGCTGGGTTGGTTGTTGCCTGGTATGTTTCTGCCATTGCTCTGCTTAGGAGGCAGCTGGCGCATTCGGCTTCGACTTTCAAGTATGTTCACATTGTTACGTTCTTATCGAGTCTGCAAACTCTCGTAGAACTGCATAGGGATCTTTTGCTTTAACGATTCCGCTCGCGACGAGCACTCCGTGGGTTCCGAGTTTCAGTGCCACGGCGACATCTTCTCCGTGGCTTATGCCTGCGCCGCAGAGGATTATTGCCTCTTCGTTGACTTTGCGAACAAGCTTTACTGTGTCTGTAACTACTTCAGGTTGAGCTTTGGAAACAGCAACCCCTGTCCCAATCAATTCTGGTGGCTCGATGCTGATTATGTCTGGGTTCAAATATGCTACAGCTGCGCTAATCTGTGGGTTGCTTGTGCAAACACATGAGATTAGCTCTTTGTCGTTTGCTCGTCTTATGGTTGCATCGATGTCAGCGAGCTTGAGCTGCCTTTCAGAATGATTGATGAGCGTTCCGAAAGCTCCTGCCTCTTTCACAGATTCTGCGAGTACATGACCCGTGAAGGCTCCAGGCATCACCGGATCAATATGTTGTGCAAAGACAGGAATCTCAACCGTTTCGGCAACGCGTGCCAAGTCTGCAAACTGCGGTGCCACAGCGATGCAGACCCCGGTTTCTTTGCTGGCTTTTTCGGTCTTTCGTGCGAGCTCAACCGCCTTCTGGCCAGTCGCCTCGAGGTAATTCTTGAAATTGACGATAACTATCGGTATCTGGAGTCTTGGTTTCAAAGTTTTTCCCCGAGATAGCGTTGATATCGAGGATTAATATCATTTGCCTCTTGGAAAGCGATTAGGATTGATGTTAAACGCATATGGGGAGAAAGCTGATGGTTACGTCTTTAAGCCTGTTCACTTCGCTGATTAGATCCGCGGATGGCTAAGAAATCTTTTATCATTTGAGCGTGTTCAAAAGCTAATGGCTCGAGTATTTCGCAGAACTTGAAGAGTTGGACTTCTTGAATCTCGCTCTGTTGTTTTCGTATCTCGCCGCCGAGGACTTCTACGACAAAGCAAGCTGGATAGTAATCGTATTCGACGCCGTCTTGAATGCCTGATTCATGATACTCTCCGACCTTAAGAATAGCCGTAACTTCTAAGCCTGTTTCTTCTTTGACCTCTCGTACGACCGTTTGCTCCGCTGTCTCACCTAACTCGGCCCTCCCTCCCGGCAGAGCCCAATAGCCTTTGAAGGGTATCGTGTCCCTCTTGATGAGTAGGAGTTCATCGGATGCAAACTCGATGATCGCAGTTGCAGTTCTCCCTGAAAACCTCATTGCTATGGCTTCCTTAAGCGGTTAATTTCAGTCTCCAATTCGCTACTATCGTGATGGCAAAAATGACTATTCCTGAGAAAACAACCATAGGTCCAGGCGGCAAATCAAGGTAACCCGCAGAAGCCACACCTAAGAATGCGCTTATTCCACCAAAAACCATGCTAAGAGATGCGTATCTGAACATGTCTGAGCTCAGGTTTTTTGCTGCTATTGCTGGAACTACCACCAGAAATCCAACTAGCAAGGTCCCCACTATTTTGATGCCTATGGCGACCACCGCTGAGACAAGGAGAAGGTAAAGCAAGTTGGTTTTGGCCACATCGATGCCTTTGGACACTGCCAAATCCTCTGAAATCATCGCTAACACGAGTTTGCGGTAGATTAGCCTAGTCAAGAAAATAGCTATGACTGAGACTATCGCTGCTGCAACGGCATCCATGATTGTTACACTTGTTATGTCTCCAAAAAGGGCTTCGAGAAGCTCCGTTTCGGGAATTATTATGATGCCTGCAGCCAACGCTAATGTGAAAGCCGCGGCAACTAGTGCCTCAAACGAGATTCGCGTGACTCTCTGAACATGCCAAATAATTGCAGCAGACACAAAGAGAAATGCAAAGCCGCCCAAAAAAGGGTTAAAGTTGAAAAGATAGCCGATGGCGAGACCTGGCAAAGCCACGTGTGACAATGCATCTCCCACAAGAGCCATTTTCTCCAGAACCATCAACGATCCCAAGTATCCTGCTGAAATACCGACGAATATGGACACCATAAGGCTAAGAATTATTGTCTCGATCATGGTCAGTCCTCTTTTCGCTCCATCGTTTCGACGCAAACTGGCTCGCCGTAGATTGCTCGCTGCGTTTCGAGTTTGGCTATTTCCTCAGACTTTCCGAAATATGTTATGCATTTGTTTATCGCAAGCAGAAAATCCGAGTACTCCTGAACGATATGGATATCATGTGTTATCAAGAGAATTGTCATTTTTCGCGCCTTTCTTATTCCATCAAGCATAAGAAAAATAGGTTCCTCGCTTCCCACGTCCACGCCATTTGTTGGCTCGTCCAAGAGCAACACGTTCGGCTCATTGATGAGTGCCCACGCGATTAGAACCCTTCTCAACTCTCCTCCAGAAAGAAAGCCCAGTCGTTTCTTCAGTACTTTCTCGCTGTCGAGTTTGACCAGTCTGAGCATGTTTTCTGGATTGTTTTTGGCATTTTCGATGGTCAGGAATTCTTTGACAGAGATGGGAATGTCACTTACGCTGACATTCTGAGGGACATAACCTATCTTTACTTTCTCAGTCCACTTAATTGTGCCTGTATGAGGTAACAAACCAAGCAATGCCCTGAACAAGACGGATTTTCCGGCGCCGTTTGGACCTAAGATTGCCAGGGTTGTTCCTTTGCTAACCTTGAAGCTTATGTGGTCCAAAAGAGGTTGGTTTTGAGGTTGCACGCCTAGATCCGCAACTTCAAGTATGTACTCCATTTTGTCCTCCATTTCTATCGTTTGCCTCCGCCGGTTAACAACGAATCTGCCGTTCTATCAATGAACATTAGCAGTGCGAGATAAGTTTTTTTAAATCTGCCAAGCGTTGTCGGTCTTTCCGCTGTTTTCTTCCGGTCTTACGAAACCACGAGGATAGCAGCAACTATGAGGAAGGCGCCTATTCCGGAGATGAGTGTAAACCCTTCGCCCAGAATTAACGTGGCCAACGTCACAGCTACAACTATTTCAGTCAAGAGAATCACGGCAGAAGTCACAGGCGAGAGATGTTTCAGTCCCTTCAGCCAAAGATAGTATGGCACAACCCAACAGAGAACAGCAGTGTAGAGAATCATTATCCACGCGGTTGTCCCAATGGCAGTAATCGAACCGGAGGAGAAGAAGAATGCAGGCAGCAATGGCAAAAGGGTGAAGAACAACAGAAATGTCATGGACTGAATGAGGTTTTTCCCATCAGCGGCGAGCGGTTTGTTGTATAACATGAAAAAAGCCCAAGCCACTCCGGAACCTATGACCAAGCAGTCACCGAGAAGTGTACCTTGCCCCAATGAGGCAAAATCCAAGTTGGTCGTCATTAGGAAAACGCCGAGAAGACTCACTGAGACGCCTACTGCTTTCTTGTTGCCCAGT
>CAZWBY010000006.1:8029-11027 GCA_964632825.1 uncultured Candidatus Bathyarchaeia archaeon | reverse complement strand
CTCAAGAACACAAATGTGTATGCATTCATGTACTGCAAACCGATTTTTATGGCGGGAAAAGAGGTTCCCCATAAGCAACCCGCTAGAATAGTCAATACTAGTGCTTTTTTCTTTTCGTTTCGCGAGCTCTTAGGGGTCGGCAAGAGTGGTTCCTTTCTCGAGAACCTTAACTTGAGCATCTTGATCTTATGTTGTTAATAAGAGGTTGCTGACTTCAATTGGACAAGCAACTATTGTTCTTCCAATTCATAAAAGAAGGAACTATGTCGTTTTGGTCGATGCTTCATTTAGCCAGTTTGCCATTTTTCGCTGGCACAAAAACTGCGACCGCAACGGCCGTCGTCCACAAACCCTTTTTGTCGCCGGTGGCGGATTGCGTAATGTTTGCTGTCTTAATGATAAGTCCGCTAGTTTTGAAAAGCTGCTTTCGTTCATCCCACGCTGTTTCAGGGTCGAACTGAATGCCCATGGTAGTCGCCAGCATCGTCGCAGCCAAATCTTCGGCATAGTCGCCAGCTTTGTCGTCGGTCTGCCCGTAGGTGTGATGTTCAGAGAGATAGCCGTATTGATTCCTGCCTGACGGAATCGCTACACCTATTGATGAAGCAATCAGTCTGTGTGGCTCGTTGGTGGCATTTCGGGCTAAGACTACAAATGTTATTTCTCCGGCTTGAACCATCTTCAAGCCTCTTTCTCTAGGAGCCTGCTTGCATCCAGGAGGCACTATGCTTGAAACGTTGACCAGATTGCAGTGTTCTATTCCCGCGTCTCTGAGTGCAAGCTCAAACGACTGTAGTTGATCTTTGTGTTTGCCGACACCTTTCGTTAGGAAGAAGTATTTTGGTATCATTTTTTGTATCGCAAAGAAGGATTGCGGATTCCATTTATTAGCCTTTTGTTTGGAGAATCTGCTTTGCAAGCTTTTCTGCCGAGATTACTTCCTATCGGGTTTTGTTTTCTCAGGCTAACAGTATATATTTAAAAAGACACTGCAATGTATCTCTGCAAAAGAGGCAGAGGCTGTTGCCACATCAAAGCGTGTTCAAGGACGAATCTAAGCTAGACATTAACTACGTTCCAGCCCGACTGCCTCACAGGGAAAAAGAGCACCATCTGATGAGGGGTTTCTTTGATTCTCTTTTGAAGTTTCCAGAGCGGATGTCTCAACGCGTTATCATAACTGGAGACGTGGGCACCGGGAAAACTGCGCTTTCAAGGCATTTTGGCGCTGAGTTGGTCACAGAAGGGAACAAACGTGGTCTGAAGTTCCAGTATATTCACGTCAACTGTCGCGAGTACCGCGGAAGTCTCTTCCTGATTCTTCAGAGGGCGGTCTTGGTTTTTCGCCCGAATTTTCCGAAGCGCGGGTACTCGGCTGAAGAGTTGTTAGACACGCTTATGCAGTGTTTGGATGAAGAGAACGCCCATGTAATTCTGGCGTTGGATGAATTCGATAGCCTTGTTGAACGCGAGGGATCCGAAGCAATTTACAAGTTGACTCGGCTGCAGGAAACAAGGCAGGACAAGCCTCAACGTCTATCCCTTATTTGCATTCTCCGTGATCTTTCGCTTCTGCAGCGGCTGGATTCGAGTGCAAGTAGCACCTTGCAGCGCAATGTTGTGAGTCTTGACAAATACGGGCAAGACCAATTGGTCGACATTTTAAATGATCGCGTAGCAATGGCTTTTGAAGCATCCGCTGTTCCAGAAGACTCAGTGTCATTCATAGCTGAACTCGCGGCGTCTGAAAGCGGAAACGCCAGATTCGCTATAGAGTTGCTTTGGCGCGCTGGAAAATACGCGGATTCTGAGGCTACACGTTTGGTTTTGCCAGAGTGCATCCGTTTAGCATTTTCAAGCATTTTCCCCACTGTGAAGAAAAGCGAGTTGGCGTCGCTCGGCTTTCACGAGACACTCTTTCTCCTTGGCGTTGCTAGAGTATTCAAAGAATGCGAAAACGCTTATAGTTACCTGCCTGAGGTTGAGCGAGCTTATGCTGTCGCGTGCGAGGAATATGGGGAGAGACCATGCAGTCACACGCAAGTCTGGAAATATGCGCAGTTGCTTTCAGCATTGGGTTTTCTGAAAACTGAAGTCGCGACGGTTGCGACTCGCGGCAGAACAACTCGCGTTTCTTTGCCTTCGATGTCCGCGGTAGAGTTGGAGCGAGAGCTCATTAGCTTCTTAGAGGGGAACCGGTAAGCTTTTTGCCCATTTTCAGGATTGGGCACAATGCTTTGCCAAGGGTTTGGTGTTTTCTGTTTGTGTTTGGCAAGAAGATTTAACTTTAGCCTGTTGGAAATTGAATCTCGTGAATTCCCGTGGAACTTGAAGAGGTTTTTTCTTCTAAGCCGAGGATGAAGATTCTGAGGCTGCTGGGACGTTTGGGCACGTTGAATGTTTCCGATATTGCCAAGCGAATTGGTTTGAACTATTCAGCTACCAATGAGCACCTGAGACTGCTCGAGTCTGAAGGCGTTCTCGTTCAGCGCACTTATGGACGAATTCGCATGTACAGATTCAGTGAGTCTTCAGCGAAGGCGAAAGCCGTACAGAAACTGATAGAGACGTGGGAACAGTCTAATAACAAGTAATCATTACAGTTTTTGGAGGAGAGATGAGTTATGATGGTTGATGTCTCACCAAAACCGGAAGTTTATCGTGAGGCTACCGCAAAAGGAACCATAAAACTGAAGCCCAAGACAATAGATTTGATCAGAGAAGGAAAGACAGCGAAGGGTGACCCATTGTTAACCGCGCGGATAGCGGGTATATTGGCTGCCAAGAAAACCAGCGAGTTGGTTCCTCTTTGTCATCCTTTGCCGCTGAAGAGTATTGAGGTTGAAGCTCAAATCATCGGAAGCTCTGGTGTTGACGTGGTGGCTACTGTCAAGACCAAGGCTCAGACCGGGGTTGAGATGGAAGCTCTAACCGCAGTCTCGGTTGCTTTGTTGACAGTTTGGGATATGACGAAGCAGTATGAGAAAGACGCAGACGG
>CAZWBY010000006.1:0-7929 GCA_964632825.1 uncultured Candidatus Bathyarchaeia archaeon | reverse complement strand
TTGCTTTGTTGACAGTTTGGGATATGACGAAGCAGTATGAGAAAGACGCAGACGGACAGTATCCAAGCACCGTGATCGAAGAAGTTCACGTGATTTCGAAGGTAAAGAGGGCGTAAGACCCTTGAGTGAAACCACAAGAATGCACAAGGCTCATGCGCCAAAGAAGCTGAATTTTGCCATTTTCACCTGTAGCACTTCCCGGTATAGAGCCTTGCAGAAGGGCGAGGTGACAACAGATGTTTCTGGTGAGATGATTGAGTCTCTGCTTAAGGCCGCTGGTCACGTGGTTGTTTTCAGAAGGATTGTTTCTGACGATAAAACGATGATTGATCATGCAGTGAAAGCCGTTCTGGACAACCCGGGAGTTGATGCGGCAATTTTCAGTGGCGGTACCGGCATAACAAAATCCGACTTGACTATTGAGACGGTTTCTGTTTTCTTCGAGAAGGTCCTGCCTGGTTTCGGTGAGATTTTTAGGCGCATCAGTTATGACCAAGTTGGCTCTGCGGCGGTGATGTCGCGGGCTGTTGCTGGCACAGCTAAGGGCAAGGTGCTGTTTTGCATCCCTGGTTCCCCTGATGCCGTTCAAATCTCGGTGGAAATGCTTATTTTGCCCGAGGCGCCTCACATCGTTAGGCATGCGCGGGAATAACGAATGGTGCTGTTTGACAACTGCGGTCGTCCACTTCTGAACTTCAGAATCGCCGTGACGCAACGCTGCAATTTCCGCTGTGACTACTGCCACAAGGAAGGAGAGGACTGCTCGCGCGGTGAATGCCCCGATTTGGAAGTTGAAGAGATTGTTCGTTTGGCGAAGATTGCAGTGGGACTCGGGGTCTCTCGCATCAAGCTGACGGGCGGGGAGCCGCTCATGAGGAAGGATCTTTGTGAAATCGTGTCACAAATTGCCGCCTTGCCTGGAATGACGGATTTGTCATTGACCACGAATGGTTCTTTGCTTGCTTTCGAGGCTCAGAGGCTTCGTGATTGTGGGTTGAAGCGTGTTAACGTCAGTCTGCCAACCTTGAGTGGTGAGGTTTATCACAAACTCACGGATGGGCGGATCGAGGATGTTTTGGCAGGCGTTGAGAGGGCGGTTAAGGCAGGTTTGAACCCTGTTAAGTTAAACATGGTTATTCTAAGCGGTGTTAATGTTGATGCTGTTCCTGCGATGATGGAGTTTGCTGGCAAGACTGGTGCAATTCTTCAGTTGATTGAGCTTGATCCTGCCAATGTTGATGGCATGTACTTTTCCACTTATCATGAGCTGCTTGATTCTTACGAGAAGATGTTGCAACAGAAGGCTCTGAGTGTTGAGACTCGTCGTTTCATGCATAATCGCAGGGTTTATCATCTTCCTGACGTGACGGTTGAGGTAGTGCATCCTACTGAGAATCAGGAATTCTGTGCTCATTGTACTCGTTTGCGTCTTACTAGTGATGGGAAACTCAAGACTTGTTTGATGCGTAATGATAATCTTGTTGACGTTGTCACGCCCATGCGGAATGGCGCGGGCGACGAGGAGTTGCGGTCTCTTTTCGTTAGGGCTAATCAGTTGAGGGAGCCATATAACAAGAAGGCTTGATTATTTGTTTGCCGGGTCTTCTTGAATTAGTCGCTTGCGGTTACTGTTGTTCTTTTTTAGGTTCCAGTTTCTTTCCACATTTGAAACAGAAGATCGAGCCAGCAGGGTTCTCAGCTCCGCAGTTTGTGCATTCCGTCGGTGTTCTCTTCACTGATTGCTGTATGTTTTGTCCCGCAGTTTGGAATGCTTCTTGGATTTCTTTGGCTGCAATTGCGAAGGCTTTCTCGATCTCGGTGCTCATCTTAGCGAATGCTTGTCGCATCTCATCTGATGGTGTTGGCGTGTTGGTTTCTACGCCTTTAACTGTCTTGACACCGCATTTTGGGCAGAAATTGTCGTCTTTTGAGATTTTTTCTCCACAATTGGCACAATAGATCATGGGGTATCGCTTAAAACTGTGGGAAATCGTTGATTTAAGCTTTGGGCTAAATCGTGTTAGCAAGGTTTTGTGCGCAGTTTGCACTTGGACTGGTTAGAGGTGGAACTTGTGGGTTCTTGCTTGTGAGTCCTGACCGAATTCTTTGGCGAGCTGCTCGAGGAGCATTCGCTGTTGTGAAGTCAGCTTTTCGGGAACTGAAATTCCGATTCGGACCAGCAAGTCGCCTTTGCCGTATCCTTTGAAGCGAGGCATTCCTTTGCCTCTTACTCTCATTGTTTCCCCAGGTTGGGTTCCTGGGCGAAGTCTTATGCTTGTGGGGCCTTCCAAGGTCGGGATTGTAACTTGCCCGCCAAGTGCGGCTTGGGGATAATTGATCATTAGCACGTACATGAGGTCGTCTCCGTCTCTGACGAAGAGCTCGTGGGGAAGAAGGTGCACTAGGACGTAGAGATCTCCTGGTTCGCCTCCGTTTGGAGACATTTCGCCTTCGCCTCTAAGCCTCAACTGATAGCCGTCGTCTATGCCTAGTGGTATCTTGACGGTTATGGTCCGTCGTCTCCTCACGACGCCTGCGCCTTGGCAGTTTCTGCAGGGAGAATCAATTATCTGCCCCCGTCCTCTGCATACGGGGCAGGGCACGACTTGTACGAACATTGTGAAGCCGCCTTTTCTCATGTTTTGAACTTTTCCGGCACCGTTACATCTTGTGCAGGTTTTTGGAGACGTGCCGGGGCTTGCGCCTGATCCATTGCATACTTCACATTTTTCCGTTCTTGGAAATTGTATTTCTTTTTCGGTTCCCCTTGCAGCTTCTTCGAGCGTTATCTCGATATCGTATACGAGATCTTGACCCCTGTTGGCTCTCTCTTGAAAACTTCCGTCGAAACCGCCTCCGAATATTTGGCGGAAAATATCTCCAAAACCAAAGCCTATGTCTCTGAATACTGTCTCGAAATCGGCGCCTCTGAAAATATCTTCTCTGGTATACCTCTGGTCGAAGCCTGCATGTCCGAGTGTGTCATACTGCTGTCTCTTTTGATCGTCTGACAATACGGCGTAGGCTTCGGAAATCTCCTTGAATTTTTCCTCTGCTTCTGGCGCTTTGTTCCTGTCCGGATGATACTGCATGGCCAGTTTTCTGTAGGAGTCCTTAATCTGGTCCTTTGAAGCGTTTCGGGGTAAGCCGAGAACTTCGTAGTAATCTCGCTTTTCGGCCATGAGCTCTACCGCTGACCTCGAAAATGCACTTGGTTAGTCAAAACTGTTTCGGCTTCTACTTCACCTTGTAGTCTTCTGAGTCTACGACTCTTTCGCCTTCAGGAGCACCTTGAGCTGACGGTTCAGGACCAGTTGGACCTGCGGTTCCTGTCTGCTGTTGCTTCGCTGCCTCTGCCGCAGCCTGTTGATAGACCACAGTTCCGATGTCCTGCAAAATCTTCTGCAGGTCTTCCGATTTTGATTTCACTTGTGCCATGTCATTGCTTGCTAGAGCATCCTTTAGCGTTGCTACAGCAGCGTCAACTTTGCTTGTCTGTTCCTGTGTAATCTTTCCTACAAGGTCTTTTTTGGTTTTCTCAGCGGTGTAGATGAGGTTGTCTGCATTGTTTCTTGTCTCGGCTTCTTCTCGTTTCCTTCTGTCTTGCTCCGAGAATTGTTCGGCGTCTTTTACCATGCGTTCTTTTTCTTCTTTGGAAAGCTTTGTCGACGCCGTTATTCTTATTCTGGCTTCTTTTCCTGTTCCAAGATCTTTCGCTGTCACGTTGATTATTCCGTTTGCGTCGATGTCGTAGGTAACCTCTATCTGTGGCACGCCTCTGGGCGCTGGAGGCAGGTCAACTAGGTTGAACTGTCCCAAGGAAACGTTGTCGGCTGCCATAGCTCGTTCGCCTTGAAGCACGTGAACCGTGACTGCGGTTTGGAAGTCTGCGGCTGTAGTGAATATCTGGCTCTTTTTAGTCGGTATGGTTGTGTTCTTCTCGATTATTTTTGTGAAGACGCCGCCTAGTGTTTCTACGCCTAGGGACAATGGTGTTACGTCCAGAAGTAGCAGGTCAGTTACTTCTCCTGTGATTACTGCTGCTTGGATTGCCGCGCCTACTGCGACGCATTCCATTGGGTCGACACCGCGTTCGGCGGGTTTTCCCATTATTTGTTCCACGAATTTTTGGACAAGGGGCATGCGTGTCATGCCGCCGATGAGGATGATTTTGTCGACTCCGCTGGGAGTTAGCTTGGCGTCTTCTAAGGCTTTGACAATCGTTCGTTCGGTTTTTTGCACGATGGGTTGTGCCAAGGATTCCAGCTTTGAGCGTGTGAGCGTCATGTGCAGGTGTTTTGGTCCTGTTGCGTCTGAAGTGACGAATGGAAGGTCAATATCGGTGCTCATCAGCGTGGTCAGTTCGATTTTTGCCTTCTCTGCTGCTTCTTTGAGTCTTGTTGAGGCTGTTTTGTCATTGGTCAGGTCCACTCCTGTTTGCCTCTTGTATTCCTCGGTCACGTATGCCATGATTGCTTTGTCGACATCTGTACCTCCCATTTGGGTGTCGCCGCTTGTGGAGAGCACTTGAAAGACTCCTTTGCCAAAATCCATTATTGTAACATCATGGGTTCCGCCTCCGAAGCTGAATACCATGATTTTCATTTCTTTCTCTAGTTTGTCGACCCCGAAGGCCAGGCACGCAGCGGTTGGTTCGTTGATTATTCTCATTACTTCGAAACCTGCTATTTCTCCAGCGTCTTTTGTTGCTTGCCTCTGGTTGTCGTCAAAGTGTGCTGGGACAGTGATTACGGCTTTGCGTATGGAACCGCCCAAGTAGGTTTCTGCGTCTTTCTTTATTTTCTGGAGAATGAAGGCGGATATTTGCTGGGGGGTGTATTCTTTTCCGAAGACGTTTACCTTGTAAGTTGTGCCCATCTTTCGCTTTATTTCAAAAATGGTGCCTTCTGGGTTCGTTGTTGCCTGTCTTTTTGCTGATTCACCTATCAGAAGTTGCCCGTCTCTTGTGAAGGCGACTACTGAGGGGAACATTTTTCCGGCCATTGTTGGGCCTTCCGCGCTCGGGATGACTGTGGCGCGTCCGCCCTCGAATATGGCGGCAGCGGAGTTTGTTGTTCCAAGATCAATTCCTAATACTTTTTCCATGGTTTTTGTGCTACTCATTTTGTTTTTTCTCCTGTTCTTTTCTTGTTTGTAATTCTGATGAATTTGAAGGTGGGGCTTCGACCTTGACTATGCTCGGTCTTATTACCTTTTCTTTCATCGTGTAGCCTTTTCTGACCTCTTCGCCGACCGTGCAGTTCTTCGCTCCTTCGCGCTCAATTGACTCGACCGCGTTGTGTTTTGTGGGATCGAAGATTTTGCCTTCGCATTCAATAGGCGATACGCCTTCTTGCTCAAGAACTTTTCTGAGCCTCTTGAGGGTCATTTCAATGCCTGCCAGCAGTGGCTGTGTCTCTTGGTCCAGGGTTTTTCCTATTTTGACTGCCATCTCCAGCTCGTCGGCGACCTCGAGTAACTGTAAGATTAGCCTTTCTGTGGCGTAATTCCTTGCTTCGGTCAGTTGCCGGTCGCAGCGTTTCTTGAGGTTCTCGAAGTCAGCTTGAAGGTATTTAAGTCTGTTGAAGCAGTCTTCAGATCGTTTCCTCTCAGCTTCGAGTTGTTGTTCGAATTCTGGTGGCGTTTCTTTCTCTTCTGAGGTCATTGAGGATCATGTGATTTTTTGGCTTAGAGACTTACGGGTCCGCCTTGAAATATATGTTTCTGCTAGAAGGGGTGATTTCTCCCGCAAATCTTTTCCATCAAAGAATCAGAAGATTTTGCAAAGAATTATACCCTCCTTAGCTTATTAGTAATGTAACGCGGCAGACGGGTAGATTTATGGATAGAACCGCTGAAGTCTTCTCCACAACCTTGTTTTCCCTACTGTTGGCTGCAATGCTTATTGTTCAAGGAGTTGCAGCAGAAGCACCTTCAGTCGAGTGGCAGAAAACATATGGTGGAGTGGGCTTCGACATGGCATGGTCTCTGATTCAGACTGCTGATGGCGGGTACGCGTTTGCAGGAGAGTCACAGGTTAACGCTTCCGGTGTCAATTATGCTTGGCTGGTTACGACAGACGCCTTCGGTAACGAACAGTGGAACAAGACTTACGGTGGCACGTTTAGGTGCACGTTTAGGTCTGTAATTCAGACTGTTGACGGCGGCTATGCGATAGCGGGAATGTTCGCCAATGATTTTTGGTTGGTCAAGACCGATGCATCCGGGAATGAGCAGTGGAGCAGAACCTACGACCCAAAGTCCTCTGAAATCCAGGACATGTCGGGCTCGCAAGATTACGCGTGGGGTCTAGTCCAGACCGTTGACGGCGGCTACGCCCTGACAGGAATGACCCAAGCCCCGACAGGCGGTGGTAGCGATGATGTTTGGCTTGTTAAGACTGATACTAATGGAAACGCGTTGTGGAACAAAACATACGGAGGAGCAGACGTCGACTACGCATATGACGTGGTTCAGACTGTTGACGGGGGTTACGCCATAGGAGGAGGCACCGAGATTCTTGGCAGGCAAATTGATTTTTGGCTAATCAAGACCGACTCCAACGGAGATGCCCTGTGGAACAAGACATTCGGAAGGGCAGACACAGATTGGCTGTATTCCATGATTCAGACCACTGACGGAGGCTACGCACTAGCCGGAGGCTATGCTTACGATGTCGCGGAATACGCGGGTTGGCTGGTTAAGACAGACGCCAACGGGAACGAACAGTGGAACAAGACAGACGGAACCACATTTACCTCTCTGGTTCAAACTGTCGACGGAGGATACGCGCTTGCTGGCGGTATCGATTCTTCTGGTGCCGGAGTCTTTAAGACTGATGCTGACGGAAACGTGCAGTGGAACAAGGCAATCGGAGGCGCAATCCAAGATCAAGTTTGGTCGGTTGTCCAGGCTTCTGATGGTGACTTTACGTTATTAGGATGGACAGAGGCTTACGGCGCTGGCAACCGGGACGTTTGGCTGATAAAGACCACTAAGGATGTGATTCCAGAATTTACATCGAACCTCATTCCAACTGCCTTGATGATTGCTATAACATTGACAACCGTTCTGGCAAAGAAGAAACGAGTGACTGGATAGCGCGCAAGCAACACCCAGTGTGGGAATTACTAGGTGTCATCCAGCTTTGGTCTTCGGCTTGGAGGGTATGCAGCAGGAAAGCACCGCAACTAAATCCAAAATCCAAATATCAACTGAGGTAACAGAGAAAAGGGGACACAGTAAGCGAGCTTGCGAAGAAAACAGGTGCTATCCAAAAAGAGCTAAATGACTAAACTCAGCAGGAACAACGTCTGTTATCCAATAGACACAAACGCAAGAGTAACCGAACCCACTTTTTTTGCTTGGGAGTCAAGTCGAGTATTCTCTTGTCGGAACAGGCTGTTCTTCGGGGAGATTTATGAGCGACTGCGAATTATGATATTGTAGAGGGAAAATGATGAAAGCCTTCCCTGCCTTGATACTGACGAGCATAATAGTTTTTGTTTCAATCATTGTCTTACCCACGCTCGCTAGTGAAGAGCCTTCGGTAGGTGTCAAAGAGGGCGATTGGATTGAGTACGACATTAGCGTGACTGGTACCGGTACTCCGCCTCCAACACACGACGTTAGGTGGATGAGAATTGAGGTCTTGCCGGTTCAGGTTGCAGCGTTCTCAGTGAATCTTACTTCTAGATACGCTAATGGGACAATAGGCAGTGCCGTTTGGAAGTTCAACTTCACTGAAGGAAATGTTGGAGGGTGGATTATCATTCCTTCGAATCTTGGTCCGGGAGAAACATTTTATGACTCTTCAATGCACACCGGAAAACCCGTTAACGTGACTATTCAAAAACAAGAGCAAAAAACAGTGCTAGGCGCAAGCCGAACTGTAACATATGGAAACGACTCGCTTAGGCACAAGGAATG
>CAZWBY010000005.1:0-36763 GCA_964632825.1 uncultured Candidatus Bathyarchaeia archaeon | reverse complement strand
AGCTGGCATTTGGATTCCCCCTAAGCCACAGGCGTGGCTGGTTTCTGAACCTGCCTAACCTGCCGCATGAAGCTTTTGTACCATTTCTCCATATCCGGCGTTACACTCGGACCGGCTTCATTCATGGCGTCTTGAAAGTCCTTCATAGTCACGTCTCCTGCTTTAACGTCTCTTCGAAGAGCATGCATCGCCGCCTCTCTGCACAAAGACTCGATGTCTGCCCCAGAATAGTACTTTGTGAGCGTAGCGAGCTGGCACAGGTCCACATCTTTTGCTACAGGCATATCTTTCGTGTAGATCTTGAAAATCTGGAGTCTGCTCTTCTCATCCGGTTCTGAAACGTAGATCAGTCTGTCGAATCTTCCGGGTCTGAGTACAGCCGGATCGACCATGTCAGGTCTGTTGGTGGCTGCAATGACGACTATGTCTTGAAGAGTGGTTATGCCGTCCATTTCAGTCAGCAGCTGACTTATGACCCGTTCCGAGACACCGCTATCAGAGAAGCCTGCGCCTCTGCGAGGGGTGAGAGAATCCATCTCATCTAAGAATATGACTGCAGGTGCTGCCATGCGGGCCTTCCTGAAGACTTCTCGAATGGCTTTTTCCGACTCGCCAACCCATTTTGAAAAGACTTCTGGACCCTTGATTGAGATAAAGTTTGCCTCGCTTTCGGTCGCGACTGCCCTGGCGAGTAGTGTTTTGCCGCATCCTGGCGGACCGTACAATAGTATTCCTTTCGGCGGCTTGATTCCCAGGCGTTTGAATATCTCGGGAGTCTTCAGCGGCCACTCGACCGCTTCCTTCAAATGCTGTTTGACATCGTCGAGTCCGCCAGCGTCATCCCAGTGAACAGTTGAGATTTCAATGTACACTTCGCGCATGGCAGTTGGTGTGACTTCCTTGTAAGCATTCACGAAATCATCCATTCGTACATCCATCTTCTCAAGCACGGCTGGCGGGATTCGTTCCTCCTCGAGGTTTATCTGCGGCAGGTACCTTCGGAGGGCTTTCATCGCTGTTTCTCTTCCTAACGCCGACAAGTCCGCTCCAGTATATCCATGTGTCATATCCGCCAACTTCTTGAGATCGACATCCTCAGCCAATGGCATACCTCTAGTGTGAATTTGAAGAACTTCATGTCTGCCAATTTTATCCGGAACGCCAATCTCGATTTCCCTGTCAAACCTTCCCGGACGCCTCAAAGCCGGGTCAAGAGCACCTGGCCTGTTGGTTGCCCCAATGACTATAACATTGCCTCTGCCTGACAAACCATCCATCAAAGCGAGCAGTTGGGCAACGACTCTTCTCTCAACTTCGCCTGTGACTTCTTCTCTCTTGGGCGCAATGGCATCGAGCTCATCCACGAAGATTATGCCTGGAGCATTCTGTTGAGCTTGTTGGAAGATTTCGCGTAACCGAGCTTCGGATTCCCCGTAAAATTTACTCATTATTTCTGGTCCGTTTATGGAATAGAAATTGGCTTCTGACTCGTTTGCCACTGCCCTAGCGAGCAATGTTTTGCCGCAACCTGGCGGACCATGCAGAAGGACGCCTTTGGGCGGTTCTATGCCCAGCCGCTGGAAAAGCTCAGGATGCCTAAGCGGAAGCTCAACCATTTCGCGAACGCGCTGGATTTCTTCATGAAGTCCACCTATGTCTTCATAAGTTGTGCGTGGTAGACCCTTCGATTCAGGCGCGGGTTCGTTCAAAATCGTGAGTCGTGTTTCAGCAGTAACCTTGACAATGCCATGTGGTCGGGTTTTCGACACAGTGAAGGGGATAGCGTGCCCCAGCATCATCACCAATGTCGTGTCTCCTTCAACAAGCGTGCGTTCCATGAGGCGATTCCTGACAAAATTTGTGAAATCCTCGTCTACGTTCAAACGCATGTCAACTGGCGCTAGAGTCAGGCTCAGGGCAGTTTTGACCTTGGCTGGTCGGACGGCAACGTACTCATTTATGGCTACCCCACTGTTCTTACGAGTGAAACCGTCTATACGGATAATGTCCCGGTTCTGATCTTCACTATACGCTGGCCAAGCGATGGCTGATGTCGTGCGTTTGTTTATGATTTCAATTACATCGCCGGCACTTATGCCTAGTTTTTGCATGGTTCGCTGGTCAATGCGGGCAATGCCTCGTCCCACGTCTCTTTGCCTAGCATCACCCACGCGTAGTTGGATTTCGCTCAAACAGAATCCTTCCTATGTTATGAAAGCATGAATACGTTGCAAAGAGTATAATTCCTATATAAAGTTAGAGTACGGCGTTCGCAATATGAAAACCGTTGCTCAGGCAGTTGGTTATTGACACGGCAGTAAGCCCTAATCGCGATGGTGGAACAGCTTATCTGCTTGATCTACGAACCATCAACGTCTGAACTTGGCTTACTCCCTTAATCTTGCCCAGTTCAGTTTCAAACTCATCCACCAACCCGCTTTTATCCTCGGGGAATCTAACCTGCACAAGTAGCGCTTTCAATCCGAATGCTACCTCTTCTTCTCCGTAGCCTGAAACAGAAGAGTCCTGAGGCATTTTTCCCTCTATGGCTTTCTGCAAGCTGTCAAAATTCTCAACGATGTCTTCCGGAAAAACCTTGTAAGTAACAATTACAGTTCCCATGATTCAAATTCCCCCAGTCTACGGTCCCATAAACCCGCATTTAGGACATTTATATGTGCGACCAAACTTTCTGCACTTTCCATCTCGCCTGATCTGTATTTCCCCACAATTCGGGCACAGAAACTTGGTAGCCTCTGAACCTGGAGGAATCGGTTTGCCGCAGCTGGTGCAGGTCACAAGTGAGAGCGTCCCAGTTTTCTCTGACATTGAAACTTATCTCCGTGTCCGTTTGATATGCTAGTCTCCTTTATATCTGCTATGCCCCGACATTCGGAAGTTTATTATCTGCGTTTTTCGCCATATTGTCTTAGGGTCTATTTTGGGAGTAAACCTGAGAAGCCTAGTTCCGATACAAACCATCAAACTCGAGGACCTGAGCGGAAAAGTAATCGCCATAGACGCATACAATGCTATCTACCAGTTCCTGGCAATCATCCGTCAACCAGATGGTACGCCTCTTAAAGATAGCACAGGCAAAACCACCAGCCACCTCAGCGGCTTATTCTATCGAACGAGCAACCTGGTTGAACTCGGCATAAAACCCATTTACGTTTTCGACGGTCCGCCGCCCACCCTCAAGAGAGCCGAGCTTCAACGTCGCCGCCAAGTCAAAGTCGAAGCCGCAGTTAAATACGAGAAGGCCGTAGCGAAGGGCAAATTCAAAGAGGCCTTCAAGTACGCTCAAGCGACCACGAGCATGAGGGACTACATGGAGGACGACAGCAAACGTCTCCTGTCGCTTATGGGTCTTCCATGGGTTCAAGCTCCAAGCGAAGGCGAAGCCCAAGCAGCACACTTGACGAAACGTGGTGACGCAGACTACTGCGCGAGCCAAGACTACGACAGCCTCCTCTTCGGAGCACAAAAACTCATCAGGAACGTGACTATTTCCGGAAGAAGGAAGTTACCAAGCAAAAACATATACATCGATGTGGTGCCCGAACTCATAGAGCTGAGAAAAACATTGACGCAACTAGAGCTAACACATGAGCAGCTAATCGACGTTGGCATACTCACAGGCACAGATTTTAACCCAGATGGAATAGTGGGATTGGGACCAAAAACCGCTCTGAAACTTGTGAAACAGCACGGTAGTCTTCAAAACGCTTTGCCTCACGTAAAGAACGCAAGTTTTCCAGTTGATCCCGAACAGATAAGAGAGATATTTTTGCATCCGCAAGTCACAGACTCCTACAAACTGGAGTGGAAAAACGTTGACGAGCAAGGCATCGTAGACTTTCTAGTCAGACAGAAAGACTTCTCAGAAGAACGTGTAAGAAAAGCGCTCAAGCGAACGCAAGAGAACATAGATAAGCTTAAGGGAAAAACGACTCTTGAGAAATGGTTTGGCTAACCTATTGATTTGTGTCCGTATTCACCAGTCAAAGGCACAAAGGCTACTCCGCCCAAATTCTCTTCCTTGATTTTTCCGTCGTTTCCCTTCGTAACCTTGATCAACGTCTGAAACATTGAAACGCTGCCCACAGGTATTATCATTATTCCACCTTGTTTCAACTGGTCAACCAGCGGTTTGGGCACACTCGGAGCCGCAGCGGTCACAACAACACGATCAAAGGGCGCCTTTTCTGGGTAGCCTTTGGAACCATCACCAACGGTTATTGTCACACGGTCGCCATAACCTGCATTAATGATGTTTCTTCGCGCGCTCTCCCCTAAAGCTTGAACGATCTCGACAGTGTACACGTGACCCCACTCGCTTCGCGGCGAACCCTTAGGCGCTATTATCTCCGCTATCGTTGCGGCATGCCAGCCAGATCCTCCCCCTATTTCTAGGACCTTATTTCCAACTTCCAACTGAAGAGCTTCGTTCATTATGCAAACCATGTATCGCCTGGTTCAGCATAGGCTGAGACCATGTGGCGCGGAGATGGTTTGCCCGCAACCAATTGGAAGTGGAGTATCCACTGCAGCGTGTGACTTTGACTCGGTAGCTAAAAACTTGCTGCGAGGCACAGCGCGCATGCCGCTGATTACTCTAGGTGTACGAAGTATTCCCTGTCTCACCAAATTATCGACAAGCCTTTCCCAATCCGTCTTTTCCAGGAAGGTCACCAGAAATAGTAGTCGTACCGGTTCCTTTTTAACGTGATTGCCGGAAAGACGTGGAGAAGGGAAAAGTGGAGACTACTTGACGGTTACTGACTTTGCCAGATTTCTAGGCATGTCGGGATTGTGGCCTCGTCCAATGGACATATAGTACGCCAAGAGCTGCAACGGGATAATGAAGGGTATTGGAGACAATACTTCCGGTATTCCGCAAGGAACCTCGACATAATCATCGGACAACGCCTTTATTTCTTCGTCTCCCTGTTCGACTATCGAGATTATTGAGGCTCCTCGTGCCTTCATCTCCATTATGTTTCCTACTAACGTTCTGTGAGATCCATCTTTTGGACAAATGAAAACGACGGGGAACCCTTCTTCGATTAAGCTAATGGGTCCATGTTTGCTCTCTCCGGCTGGAAACGCGATTGATGGCACGTAGGCTATTTCCATGAGTTTGAGCCTGGCTTCATAGGCTGTTGCCGTGCTTATGCCGCGCCCGAGGAAGAAGAACACTTTGGCATCCAGGTATTTGTCCGCAATCTGCTTAACTTTCTCTTCCTGACCGTCGATGATGTTCTGAACAACACTGGGCAACTGTTCCAGTTTCTCCTCCAAGGAATCCATCTCATCCTGTGAAACCTTGCCTCTCTTCTTCGCCAATCTGAGGGCAAGTTGACCTAGCACCGAGAGCTGTGACGTAAAAGTTTTGGTTGCCGCCACTCCAATTTCAGGACCTGATTGTTGGCCAATGTACACTCTTGAGACTCGGGTAAGGGTTGAACCGATGGCGTTTGTCAAACCCAGAATCGTGGCTGCGCGCTGTTGACTTGCAGTCACCGCTGCAAGTGTATCAGCTGTCTCGCCCGACTGACTCACTGCCAAGATCGTGCTGTCTATGTTCACCGATTTACCATGTTGTTCTATGAATTCAGACGCATACACAGGATATGTTGGAAGGAACGCGAGTTTTGAGAACATGTAAGAAGCAGCTAGACAAGCATGATACGAAGTCCCGCAAGCAACAAGGAAGACTTCACTTGCTCTATCGAGAAATGTTGAGATCAAGTCAAGATAGTGGTCCTGCAATCTTAATGTATTGTTTAATGTTTCTGGTTGTTCGTGAATCTCTTTGATCATGAAGTGCGGATAGCCTTGCTTAACAGCCATTTCTGGTGTCCAATCGATGACTTCCGGTTCACGGGTAACAAGGCTATTGTCTTGGATTCTTCTTATCTCATACCCGGACTGTGACAGAACGACGATTTCGCCGTTGTCTATCAAAACCGCTTTGTTGGTCACAGGTAAGAACGCAGGAATGTCTGACGCGCAATAGACCGCGTTATCCCCTACGCCTAAGGCAAGAGGGCTTTCGTTTCTTGCGCAGACAATCTTGTCCGGCTCCTTCGTTGAAATGACGGCAAGCGCGTAGGACCCGTCTATTTTTTTCACGGCTTCCCTGACTGCGTCACTCAGAGTGTGAGTAGGTTTTTCGTTCAAGTTCTCCTCAATCATGTGAGCTACAACCTCGGTGTCTGTTTTTGAGACGAAGACATGCCCCCGAGATTCAAGCTCAAACCTGAGCTCCGAGAAGTTCTCAATTATGCCATTGTGAACTACGATAACTTGTCCACTGCAATCGACGTGTGGATGAGCGTTTACTTTCAGCGGCGCGCCATGAGTGGCCCACCTTGTGTGCCCGATGCCTATGCTGCCAGGCATATCGTCCAAGTTTAGGACTCGGTGGACATCGTCTATTTTTCCTTGGTCTTTTTTTATTGTTAGTATACCCTTGTCGAGAGTTGCGATACCCACTGAGTCGTAGCCACGGTATTCCAGCCTCTTCAGTGATTCATGAATTAATGGTGCTGCCTTCCCTTCGCTCATTACACAGCCAAAGATTCCACACATAAACGTTTCAACTGCCTTGCTATGTTTCCTGACGGGACATTTCAAGCTTCTGAATTGCTAATAAGCATTTTTAGGAGGTCCATTTCACTTCTAAAAGAAGTTTTATAATCGTGTCTGGCTTCTGGTCAGCATTCGGGCATTCAGGAGACTTTCCAGGAGCCACCATAAAAAGATTTTTAATAGAGGATACTTCTTGTTGACGAGGAGAGAAGCATGACCAAGAAACTACTCTTGCAGGACGATGGACATAATCAGAAAGTAAAAGAAATCTCCATGATTGACTCTCAAAAGCTCAAGATGATCCTGAGCAAGATGAGTCTGAGGATACTCAAAGCCCTCTCCGACAAGGCAATGTACCCGCTTGAACTGAGTAGGCATATTGGCGTCCATGAACAATTAGTCTACTATCACATTCGGCGATTGGCAAAGGCAGGCGCCATAGCTGTTGAAAAGGAAGAGAACAAGAAGGGAGCCGTAGCTAAATACTATAAGACAGTTTCGCGAGCTTTCGGCTTCGAGTTCCCAGAGGGATACAAAGACCTTAAGAAAAGAGTTTCGCTACTCTCCGTTAGCCAACCACTTCAAGACTTCTTCGGAGAATTCGTCAACGATGACGGCTTCCTTGAAGGAAAAGTGGTTGTTGGCTGTCCCGCGCCTCACGGTCCATTCAAGACAAGTGCTAGAGACGGACACTACGCTGCTGCTCTTACCTTATTCTTAGGTCAGTTTGTCAAGAATCCCGCAGAATTCGCCATCAAACTTGACACTGACGTGAAAGCCGAAAAAGAAGAGAAGAACAACCTAATACTCGTGGGCGGTCCGGGGACCAACCTTTTGACGCAGGAAATAAATGACCATCTCCCAGTCAGGTTCAATATGCAATCATCCGAGAACGGTTTTCTCCTCGGTGGCTTAGTTTCACAGAAAACCTCCCGCGTATACACAGCGGACACTACTGGACTCATAGCGAAGATAAAAAATCCATGGGACGAAACAAAGGCTATCATAGTCGTGGCAGGAAACAAAGCGGTGGGCACTAAAGCATCCGTGCTGGCTTTGACGAACTTTTACGATAAGACTCTTCGGGACTACAAGCGCAACGGGACATTCGTGGCTATAATACAAGGCTATGACTTAGATGGAGATGGAAAAGTGGATTCCATAGAGGTTCCAGAACAATATTGCACACAAACCTGAAGGAAGTTATTCTTGGTCACGGTCACCTGAACGTTCTTGCAACCCACAGGACAACGCTTGAATTCACGAAGGAGAGTCGTCTTTCCGAAATGGGCGACTGCATAGTCACAGTTGGCACAGACAAAGCAGCTGCAGATCTAAACGGCGAATTCAGAAAGAATCTTGCAGATGACAACGCAAAGGTCACAATTCTAATCGAAGTCGGAGACATATCAGAAAGAATTATGGCACATGGTTCATCCCGTCTGGCTTTAACCCATGAAAAAGACATAGTCATTAGGAAGAGTGGCTACGTCTGCAACCGAACTCTTGCGATATACGCAGACAAGGCAGCGAAGGATCTCCCACGAAGTCTCGTTGAAAGACTCAAAGATCCAAGACAAAACGTGAAAATCACCCTGGCGATTTGTCACTAGAGTATTCTTGCATCTAGCACTACTTGGCACTCATGTGGGGCTGTCTCACGAACCGTCTTGGCGCATAAGTATCTATCAACTCTTCTGCCCGTCTTCTCCACCTTTTCACGAAACCGTTTTTGCATGTCTTCGAGAGTCTCGGATTGACGAACGAAGCCGTAGAAGTGCACTATGCCACCTGTCGACTTTATTGCCCCACACGCCGCTCCAACAAATTCCATTGCACTCTCAGGCAGGTTCATTATCACACGGTCTGCGATGTCGGAGAGTTTCTCTTCAACGATTCTTGTTGCATCGCCAACCGTTGGGAAGACTCGATTCTCCACTCGGTTTAATCGCACGTTTGTTTCCAGCAATTTTATGGCTTCTGGATTGATGTCTATAGCGTAGATCTTCACGTCTGGGTTGCTCTTAGAAATAAGCACCGAAAATGGTCCAATCCCAGCGAAAAGGTCCACAATAGTCTCACCCTTCTGTGTGAGTGAGGCGATTCGCTTGTGTTCCTGTGAAAGACGAGGAGAGAAGTAGGCTTTCGCGACGTCAACCGCATATGTGCATCCATACTCCTTGTGGATCGTGGTTGTTTTTTGCTGGCCCGCTATCCAGATGAGCTCTCGCAGGCGGTAGGTGCCTGTGACGGCGCCAGCTTTTGCAAACACTGTTTTGACTTTCTGGTGGCTTTCCAAGATTGCTTTTCCGATAAGTGTTTCTTGTTGTTTGAGTTCAGGGGGGATCTCGATTATGGCTATATCTCCAATAATGTCCAAAGCTCGAGGCAGTTTCGGAAGCAAGCTGGGTTGAAGCTGGTTCTCGAGAATATGTCTCAGCGTTTTGTTCGACGGGGATTTTTTGGCAAAGGTTCTTGTCTCCAAAGTGAAGTTTGGAAGCTGAGCTTTGAGGACGGCTTTTTCTTCTTTGTTGGGTCTGCGAACCAACGGGACATGAAGCACAAGGTCTTCATTCTGGATCCTGAGCTCTCGGTTGCTAAGTCCCATTTTATGAACGAGTCCCAGCGTCTTTTCGCCCTGAGTTTTTGGAATCGTGATGCAGGGTGATTCCTTTGACCCGATCTTAGCCAATCTTCTCAACTCTGAAGAGTCCTTTTTCTTTACTGATGTTGAAATGCGTGCCAAGCATTTTCTCTGCAAGCCAAATATTCGTTTCTAGATGGTCAGAAACCATTCGCGTGAAGAACAATGATGTGCCATTTGTGAGAGCCATGTAAGGTATTAGCATGTCGGCTAAATGCGCGTCCGCTGTTGATTTTGCTTGAATCTCTGAGAATATTCTCTGTGCTGCTTCTCTTCCAACTGTTTCGCTGGGTTTGCCAAGCTCTCCTATTGAGTCAGCGCCCAAGATTGCTTCTCCATCGGTTTCTGCCCATAAGGCAATTGAGCTTCCCTTTTGTATCGGGTTTGACGTGTCATTTGCGATTTGTATCTCAGAAGCTATGCCTCTTGTGGAAAGGTACTCGCGGGCAGAATTTGCTTGGCGTTCGGCAACTCTTTTGTCGGCAAGGAAAGTGCAGGTTGATATACCTCTGACGATTCTAACGTTTCCAGAATTATGCATTCGAATAGGGCTTCTTTGGCAAGTGGGCTGCACACTCAAAGTCACCTCGCCCATCCCCTTTGGGTAGTAGCCGTATTTGTGTACAGTAATTGAGGCGGCAATCCCCATCCTGTTTAGGCCGATGAGCAACACATTCTTCAAGTAGTTGATTGTGGGCGCATTTGTTGTGTCAGTGCCTCCTTTGGACACGTGGAGCGTTACAGCGCTTTTGGACGCTGCACAGATCGGGAGAACTGTCAACAAGAGCATTGGTATATTTCCCGCGGTTCCAATTTGGGCTTCGAAGTTGCCTCCTTCAATTTCCCCAGGACTAAACCAGAGTTCTCTTGAACTCAGGGTTGCTCCCTTTGTCTCTGCGTTACACAGTTTCGCTGCGGTGAGCACAGCTTCCAGATGCTGAGGTCTCAAGCCTGGCTGTGGTCTTTTTTGTCTTATGTTGAAGATTCGGAGCTGTTCTCCACTTACGGCTGCAAAGGCAACCGCGAGTCTTAGAATAGTCCCGCTTCCACTTTTCAGGCTGCCATCAATTTCAAACACGAGGTGCTCGCCTAAACGATGCGATATTCTATCGTTAAATAGGGGCTGCAAATGATTAATAAACGCCTTGATTGCTTAGGAGTTTGAGGTGGAAGCTCGAAAATGAGCTCTGAAAAAGAAAAACTTGATGATCTCCTCAAGAAGGTAGACGAGATTCTCATAAATTTGAAAAGCGTCTCTGAAGAACTCAGAACTGTTTCTGCTTCACTGAGGTCCATGGCTGTCTCACAAATCACTCGCCCTGTCGGACAACCTCCGATCCAGGTTACTCACGAAGGGCAGGAGTCGCTTGAAGATGTTCGAAATTCTTTTCCAATGGACTTAGCGGATCTACTAACCTTTGAAGATAGACCCGATTACATAGTGATTAAGCCCCGTCAGTTCTTGGGTTCTGAGAATTTTGCCAAAGTTGCTTCAAAGGCTAGAGACCTGGGGGGCGAATACATCAGCGCTGGAAGGGATTCTCACTTCAGGGTTTACAAGAAGAAGAACTAGCCGAAATCCCCAAAGACAAACCGCAAGTGAGGCTTCTCAAAATACTCAGCGACGATTGATAGAGTCTGTCCCGTTCAGTTTAACTCACCTCTCTCTGCGGCGTCAGCGAGTCGTTTGTCCGCGCGTATTAATAGTTCCTAATTCCTGACACAATTCCGGTGGGCACGATGTTAGTGAACAACCTTGGGAAGCTGCTGGTTTGTGCATCGGGTCGCGCTCCGCAGAGGAATCGGCTGAAGTCTGTCAGGACTGCAGCGCAGGAAACAGCACGTTTGTTGAATTTGGATTTTGAAATGGTCAAATTCAAGGAAAATGCCTCCCAGATCTACGTCTACTACGAGAACGGCGAAGACGAGCCTGTCCCTATCTATTGTGACGAGGGGAAAAAAAACGATCTTGAGAGTATTTGTTCAAGTCTAAGGAAGATGATGTTTGTGCTGTCTTTCCATCCCAGAAATTCAGCTTTGCGTCGTATGCGAGCCGAGATTACAGGACTTTCTTGAAACGAATGCTCTGATTATCTAAGGATACTTCATAGATTTGGTTAACGTCAAAATCAATGCATAAACTGTCGTATTCTTGCTCCGTCAAGAAGAGAACTATCTTAGGGTTTGCCATTTGTGTTCGTTGCGGTAGAAACGGCATCTGCGTCTGGATCGCTTGCATAAGATCTTGCGCAAGCTTAGCCTCGTCAGTCTGTGGTCTGACTACATACGGTGAGATTTCGCGCTCTTCCACCAGTTCTATTCTTTTGCCCAAGTTTCCGTCCAGATCCCGCGTTGACTCAATCTTGTTGACTCTTACTCTGAACATTTCTTCTCACGTTTGTATAGGAGTATTTCAATCCCCAATTTAACCTATACTAACAAGTTTTGTCAGTGCTAGCTAAGCTCGCTCAAGTTGTTAGTGTTTTCGTGGTGTCTAGGTCAACATATTTGCCACGAAACCCTCTCAAAGGACCCAGTACCATACTGATTTCATCCGCGGTTGTTGGCTCTTCGAGCTCTAAAAGACTCTCAAATCTTACAAAAGTCACCTTGTCTCTTCCCTGAACAAAGGCGTCGTACTCTTCTTCTGATTCAAAACAGCTCTCTCTGCCGTATCTTGCCCACATTTCTTCAGGGTTGCCCTTCAAGCGTTCGACAAAATCTGCTATGCCTCGGATTTGCATGACGGGCTTCTTGATATAGAATATTACTTTCTTTGTTCGGATGGGTCCAACCTGACCCTTACGAACAAAGGCGAGCGTCCCACCCCTTTCCAAACTGCGTCGGCGAAGCCTCTCCCAATATTTCTCGCCTGCGATCAGGATAAAGGCGTAGCCTTCGCCCTTCAACAGCGCAACTCCTGCCGCTGCATATTATTGTGGTGTCCTGAATTAACAGTTGCGGAACCCGAGTCTTCTACAGTCTAGTTAAAGTCTTATATTTGCCACATGTTATCTACGTAAGACAATAGGGGGAGCATATCTGTGAAACTAGTTACAGTCCTTCTGCCAGAAGCTTATCTTGAAGGTTTGGACGAGCTCGTGAGGGCGAACATGTACCCAAGCAGGAGTTCAGTCATAAGATCGTCTGTCAGAGACTTGCTGAAGAAGGAACTATGGGAAAAGCGCGGTCGATAGTTTTTAGCATAGACACACCTTTTTCTGTGTTGATTTTATCTATCGCTTCTAGATTGAAGCTATTCTCTTTGCAGCTGCGGCGGGATCATTTGCCATCGTTATCTCTCTCCCAACGATGAGGAAGCGCGCACCTGCTTTTCGCGCTGTTGTCCCTCCGCCACCTTGTGCGCCCACCCCCGGCGAGTAAATGGGAACTCTCCCCTGCAAGATCTTATTGACCTCAAGAATTTTCTCTGGCGCGGTTGCACCGACGACAACGCCATCCGCCCTCCACTTGAGCGCCTTTATGGCAAAAGAGACGTATTGTGGCATTTTGACACCTGTCTCCCAATCGATTACGGTTTGTCCGTAACCCTCAATTGCACCTTTGTGACTCATGTACGACAGCAGAATAACGCCGCGATCCTGTCTCTTTGCAGTTTCAAATACTGGCTGTAAGCCCTCTTCCCAACCCACGAATGGATTTGCTATCAGACAGTCGAATCCTGCAGCGTAGTAGTAATCTGCGATGGTCTGGTTAGTTGCCCCAATATCGTTAACTTTGCAGTCCATTATGGCAAGAAGACCTTGGTCATGAATTCTCCCGATAAGATTTTGGACGCCATCAAAAGTGCCGAGAGGAAGAAGTAGGTGATGGTTGATTTTGACAGCGCAAATATGTGGCTGAGCCGCCTTAAATGCGGTTTCTGCCTTGCGAAGAAGCGAATTGCGTCTTTTCGGCTCTTGGAACGGGAAATCCAAGGCTAATACTACATCCGAGCTTTTCTCAATCGAGATCTTTTCGATCTTGTCTTTAAACGGTGGCATCATTCTCCTCCTATCCCGATAGTCCGACCGATAACCTTTATTGTTTCTGCCTTAAAAAACTGAGAGACAAGTGAGGAAATGATTGGAGAACTCGCGGCTTTAGGCGCGGCGGTCAGTTGGGCTATCGCACCGACGCTTTACAAGAAGGCGTTGCTGAAGACTACGCCTGTTTCAGCCAACATTTTTCGATGCGTGTCAAACGTGTTGATTCTCACTTTAGCACTTTTCGCGATTGGTGGATTCAGTACTTTGGCAATGCTGCCCCCGGAGATCCTTGCGATTGTGGCCTTGAGTGGCATAATAGGACTGGGTTTGGGTGATACCCTCTACATGTTTGGGCTGAAGTCTGTTGGTGTTTCAAGAGCTGTGCCGTTAGCTGCAACGTATCCTCTTTTCAGCCTATTGTGGTCAATCCTGCTAGGCGAAGCATTGGCTCTGTCAGCGGTTGTTGGGGCTCTTGTAATTCTGTTTGGGATTTGGCTTCTAAGCAGTCAAAGAACGAGTGGCAAATTCCTTGACTCAAGAGTTTTGACTAAAGGGGTTGTTGCGAGTTTGGCTACGGCTATTCTCTGGTCTGTTAGTGTGACGCTTATGGACGTTGCTGTTTCGCATTTCGGGACAAGTGGTTTAAGCGCTAACTTTGCCATAGTCGTGCTGAGATTGATTCCCTTGTCCATTTTCTTGCTTGCTTTCTCTCCTTTGATTGACAAGAACAAGGGGTTCCTCAAGATGGACCGCAGCACGGCTATTCTACTTTGTGTCGGTGGGCTTGTAGCTAACGGGATTGGCTGGGTGTTGATGAACATTAGTTTCATGAACATTGTTGGGTCTCGTGCAATTCCGATTTCTTCCACCACTCCACTGTTTTCTGCTTTGGCTGGTTTCCTTCTCTTTTACGAAAAGGCAACTGTCGAAAATGCGGTTGGCGCAGTCGCAGTTGTTGTCGGAGTCTCGTTGATCTTCTTGGTTTAGAAACCGTCTGTAGGCTCGCTCGTATGCTACTAGGAACGTTACAGTTTTATATATGGTCTTTAGAGTGATGCACAAGGAACAGATACATGTCTGTCTCGCCTAGCATCAGGGAAGTTTTGGCGCGTCGAATAGCTGGTGAAATCATTCTCTCGAGCAAACCAGGCGGCACCCTGCGTAGGTGGCGGGAGCTTTTCGCGGTCTCGCAGACAAGCCTAAGTGAGAAGATGACGCTCTCTAGCTCGGTCATAAGTGATTATGAAAGTGGACGACGAAAAAACCCTGGGGCACGTTTCATACGCAAGTTTGTGCTTTCCCTCTTACAGATTGACGAGGAAAAAGGCAGCCGTTTTATCCGCGAGTTCGCCAAACTAACGAGCTCACCCAGTATGGCTGTTCTCGATCTCCGCGAGTTTCCGATTCCAGTTCGCGTTGAGTATCTGTGTCGTGCTATTCAGGGGGAGGTCGTCGCTGTCAAGGACAAATACGTCAAAGAGGTGAACGGGTACACAGTTGTCGATAGCCGAAAGGTCGTTGAAACACTTTCGGGCTTAGAGTACGTTCAGCTCTTTGGAGCTACGACTGAAAGGGCATTGGTTTTCACGAACTTGGACGGCGGCAGCTTGCCCATGATGATCGTGCGTGTGAGTAACCTAAAGCCACGCGTCGTGGTTTTTCATCGCACCCAACCCGACGAGTATGCCGCGAAGCTGGCTGAGTACGAGCAGATACCGCTGATCTATTCTGCAGCCCCAAGCGTTGAACAGCTAATAAAATCGCTGCGCAAGTTATACCGCATTGCCCTGCGCATAAAGCTGGGTAGACGGATAAAGCCCCCTCCTAAAATTAGCTCATAGAAAGGGCTACTGAAGGCTCCACAAGTAACATCATTAGCCTTTAGGGCAAAACACCTTAAATCCCTCATCACGGAATACTTTTTACAAATCACACTCATCGGGTATGATAGAACATGAGAAGCGACGAAATGAAACAAGGCGTAGAACGTGCAGCCCATCGTTCCCTTTTGAAGGCGCTCGGCTTAACTGACGACAACATGTCAAAACCATTCATTGGCATAGCAAACAGCTACACTACGCTCGTTCCTGGCCACATACATCTAAGACAACTTGCAGAAGTAACCAGAGACGGAATTGTTGCTGCAGGAGGAACGCCGTTCGAATTCAACACAATCGCTGTATGTGATGGCTTGGCGATGGGGCATGAAGGAATGCGCTATTCCTTGCCAAGCCGCGAGCTTGTTGCCGATTCTGTTGAAGTTATGGCACAGGCGCACCGTCTAGATGGTTTGGTTCTCTTGAGCAACTGCGACAAAGTCACGCCTGGAATGCTCATGGCGGCTGCACGGTTAGACATACCTGCGATATCTCTAACTGGCGGCGCAATGGCGTCGGGAAGCATAGGTAACGAGAAAGTCGGGGTCAACAACGTTTTTGAAGCAATGGGCAAGGTCTACGCCGGCAAGATGACACCTGAAGAACTGAAACTACTGGAAAACGCTGCCTGCCCGGGCTGCGGATCATGCAATGGAATGTTCACCGCAAACACAATGGCGTGCTTAACCGAAGCGTTGGGCATGTCACTGCCCGGATGCGCGACAGCATTGGCCAACAGCGCAAAGAAACAGCGTATCGCCAAAGAAACAGGTCAGCAAATCGTTCGACTCGTGAAGGAAAACCTGTTGCCCTCACAAATCTTAACTGGCGAAGCGTTCGAGAATGCCGTTGCGGTTGATATGGCACTTGGTGGTAGCACAAACAGCGTTCTACATCTCTCGGCAATCGCTAAGGAGTCGGGAGTCGCTCTTTCGCTGGCAAAATATGATGAGATAGGCAGAAAAGTGCCCCATCTTTGCAGTCTTGTTCCGAGCGGTCCTTATGACGTTGAGGACTTGGACAACGCGGGAGGCATTCAAGCCCTTATGAAAGAACTGAAGCCGCTGCTACATGATGATGCGCTAACCGTAACCGGGAAGTCAAT
Organism: uncultured Candidatus Bathyarchaeia archaeon; assembly: GCA_964632825.1. Classification (GTDB taxonomy): domain Archaea; phylum Thermoproteota; class Bathyarchaeia; order Bathyarchaeales; family Bathycorpusculaceae; genus UBA11855. The sequence continues at coordinate 20,551 of CAZWBY010000005.1, read as the reverse complement.
GACTGATAATCTCAAAACCGCGCGAGTCCTAAACAGTGAAGTCATTCATCCTTTGGTCAAACCTGTGCATTCTGACGGGGGGATCGCGATCTTAACTGGAAATCTTGCACCTGCTGGCGCAGTTGTCAAAACTGTGGCTGCTTCAAAGGGGATGCTCAGACACGCCGGTCCTGCGCGCGTGTTCGATTCTGAACGTGAGGCTGTTGAGGCGATGCGTAAGCAATTGATTCAGGCTGGTGATGTTGTGGTTATTCGTTACGAGGGTCCTGTTGGTGGTCCTGGGATGCCCGAGATGCTTGTTCCCACAGCTACAATATCGGGAATGGGTTTGAGTGACTCTGTAGCTCTAATTACGGACGGTCGCTTTTCCGGAGCTACTCGTGGTCCATGTATTGGGCATGTTGCACCAGAGGCTGCGGTTGGGGGTCCAATCGCCGTTTTGCGCGACGGCGATGTTGTCGAGATTGACATTCCCGGTCGAAGGTTGAGTGTACGGTTGCAGGAATCAGAAATCACTGGTCGTCTAGCATCGTGGAAACCCAAGCTAAAGAAGATTACAAAGGGCTACCTTAGCAGATACGTGCCAACATCCATTGAATAATTCTCTTGCCGCTCGTTGAGACATAGTCCCAATTGGTGCGAGGCTGTACCTCGATGAGATTCATGAATCGGAAATTTTATATGCTCGCACAAACCTCTGCTTTGGTTTGTGAGTGGCTATAAAATGGGGAATCGCTTTATTAGACCGCTTTCCTGATCGGATCCGAGTTTTTGACACGACACTACGTGACGGTGAACAAACCCCTGGCGTTTCTCTGACACCCGAAAACAAGCTTCGCATAGCTCAGCGACTAGATGACCTAGGCGTGGACGTTATCGAGGCGGGTTTCGCCGCGGTATCCGACGGCGAGATGGAAGCAGTGAAGCTAATAGCAGACGCTGGTCTCAAAGCGGAAATCTGCAGCGCTTCTCGTGGCACACGGGGAGATATCGACGCCGTGGTGAAGGCAGGCGCTGACAGCATCCACCTGATTATCCCTGTTTCCGATTTGCACATAGAAGCGAAATTGAAGAAGACGCGTGAGCAAGTTCTACAGATAACTCGGGACATGGTGAAATTTGCCAAGAGCTGTGGTCTGATCGTTGAGTTGTCCGCTGAAGATGCCACGCGGGCAGACGTATCCTACTTAAAGAAAGTCTTTGCAACAGGCATCGATGCTGGCGCAGATAGGGTTGTGGCTTGCGACACCGTAGGAGTCCTAACGCCTGAACGCAGCTACAAGTTGTTCGCTGACTTGAGAGATTCGTTGAGAGTCCCGGTTGTTAGTGTGCATTGCCACAACGACTTCGGCATGGCAGTGGCAAACACAATTGAGGCTTTACGTGCGGGCGCGAACCAGTTTCACGCGACCATAAACGGATTAGGCGAGCGAGCTGGAAATGCCTCATTGGAAGAAGTTGTGGTGTCCTTGGTGGCGCTGTACAAGCAGAAACTCAACATTAGGACCGAAAAGTTGTACGCCATTTCTCAGTCCGTCTCCCGTCTGACTGGCGTTTATTTACAGCCCAACAAAGCGATTGTTGGTGAGAATGCGTTTACGCACGAATCTGGCATTCACACTCAGGGGATGCTGGCACATCCAGGTACTTACGAACCCATCGAGCCGGAACTCGTGGGCGGAAGACGGCGGTTGGCACCGGGTAAGCATTCTGGCTCCGCGGGTATTAAGGCGGCTTTGGCAGGGATGGGCTTGCAGCCGGGTGACGTGCAACTCAAGGAAATCTCCAGGCGGGTCAAGGTCGCGGGCGACAAAGGCAAAGCAGTTACGGACGCTGATTTGCTGGCGATTGCTGAGTCGGTGCTTGGCTTGAGCAAGGAGAAACCGATTCAGCTGAGAGAGGTCACGGTAGTGAGCGGCAATACTGTGACGTCTACAGCTTCAGTTCGGCTCAAGCTCAACGGCAAAGAAGTGAATGGGGCAGCCATGGGTGTGGGTCCGGTGGATGCAGCCATAAACGCGGTCAAGCGAGCTATTGCTGAGGTAGAACCAATTCATCTCGAAAGATATAACGTGAAAGCAATCACCGGAGGAACTGATGCCATGGTTGAGGTCACTGTTCGGATGCGCAAAGGTGATCGAACTGCTACGGCTATGGGCGTGCGCGAGGATATTGTTATGGCCAGTATGGACGCTGTGGTTGCGTGCATGAACGTTCTAACGACAGACTACAACAACAAAAAGGGATAGTTCCCAATCGAAAAACAGCTTGAAGCGCCAATAGCGGTATCTGAGCACCGTAATCTTTTTATTCGCACATGAACGTTTGTCTGTTTACTGTTCGTGAGGTTTCACGGAGGCAAAATGAAGTGAGGGATCGCCACCTCAATAGTTGGGATCGTCGGGTACCGACAAGTTGCTTTATTTAGGAAACCCTCTGAAATCTCCATAACCATTAGAAATAAATTCTTGAACAGCAATCTTCCACGGTACACGTACAGTCATTTTCTCAAAAGAGAGGAACGCATGAGATGACAGCTACCAAAATGTCTGGCGCAGACGCGCTACTAGAATCCCTTGAACGGCAAGGTGTCAAAGAAGTTTTCGGCATACTAGGGGGAGCCATACTACCCGTCTACGATGCACTCTGCCGCCACCCCAAGATACGCCACATCTTAGCTCGCCACGAGCAGGGTGCAGCGCACGCGGCCGATGGCTACGCACGTGCCTCTGGACGAGCAGGCGTGTGCTTCGCTACTAGTGGACCAGGCGCTACCAACCTCGTGACAGGAATAGCCAACGCCCACATGGACTCTTCGCCGGTTGTTGCAGTCACAGGGCAGGTTCCAGCAACAGGAGTCAACTCAACGTACATGATTGGACGCGACGCTTTTCAAGAAGCTGACATAATAGGCATTACCACGCCAATTACCAAATACAACTTTCAGTTGCGGGCAGTTGAGGAGATACCTAGCGTAGTCAGCAGCGCTTTTTACATAGCCACGACGGGCAGACCAGGGCCAGTCCTCATTGACTTCCCCAAAAACATTCAAGCGGAAGTCGCGGATGTCGAGTGGAAAGACGGAATAAACATGCGCAGCTACAACCCTACAACCGATCCGCATCCGTTACAAATTCGCAAAGCCACAGAGTTACTTGTGGAGGCAGAACGCCCAGTGATTCTCGCCGGAGGCGGCGTCATCTCGGCGGGTGCCAGCGACGAACTGCTGACAATAGCCGAGTTATTGCTGGCGCCGGTCGCAACTACCTTTATGGGCAAGGGCAGCTTTCCAGAGATCCATCCTCTAAGCTTGGGCACTATAGGAATGCACGGAAATCCTCTCGCAAACAAGGTGCTTCTCGAGGCAGATGTAATGCTGGCTGTTGGCACTCGTTTTAGCGATCGAGCAACTGGCAACATTGACACATTTTGTCCTGAAGCTAAGAAAATTCACATTGATATTGACGCTGCAGAAATAGGCAAAAACATTGATGTCGACATTCCCATAGTTGCTAGCGCGAAAAATGCTCTCAGCGCCATTTACGAGCGTCTTGTCAAACAGGTAACGAAGAAACCCGAAGGCGGTTGGCAGAAGCGCGTCAAAGATGTTAGAAGCCAACTCAACCCACCCGAGCAGATCGAGCCAAGAGAGTTCAAGCCTAAAACCCTCCTTCAGACCCTGCGCAGACTCCTTCCGGAAAGCACAATTGTTACAACTGAGGTAGGGCAGAATCAAATGTGGAGCGCACTCTACTTTAAGGCTCTGAAGCCTCGTACGTTCATAAGTAGCGGCGGTTTGGGCACGATGGGCTTCGGTTTCCCAGCAGCATTAGGCGCCAAAGTTGCTTGCCCCGAACGTCACGTTGTGGATATTGCGGGTGATGGCAGTTTCATAATGACTGAACAAGAACTCGCGTGTAGCGTAACAGAAAACATACCAGTCACGGTCATAGTCCTCAACAACAACGTCCTCGGCATGGTCGCCCAGTGGCAGCGCATGTTCTACAAAAAACGGTACATGGCAACCAAGCTTGGTACTTCACCGGATATGGTCAAACTAGCAGAGGCTTACGGGGCGCAAGGCTTCCGTGCTCGTTCTATCCCAGAATTCCAAAAGGCAGTCGGTGAAGCTCTAGAGAGCAAAATCACCACGGTAATCGATGTCCCCATTGGTTCCGAGGAAGACGTTGTTCCTATGGTTCCGCCCGGCTGTGGCTTAGGTCAACAGGTAGGTGACTACTAGAAATGGAAAACAATCATAAAACAATCGTGATCGCTGCTCTCGTTGAAAACAAACCTGGAGTTTTGCACAGCGTTAGCAACATGTTCCGACGCAGAGGTTTCAACATAGAAAGCATTACCGTTGGACATACAGAACAAAAGGGTCTGACCAGGATGACAATAACTACGAGCGGCGACGAGAAAACGCTTGAGCAGATAACGAAGCAAATGAACAAACTCATAGATGTGGTCAAGGTCAACCAGCTTGAACCCGAAAGCATAGTCACTCGCGAACTAGCGCTTGTCAAGGTGAACGTGCCAGACGTGAAAAGTCGGAGCGACATAATCAACTGCGTTGAAGTCTTCCGTGGGCGCGTCGTAGATTTCTCGCCTGAATCGCTCATGGTTGAGATAACAGGGACGCCTGACAAGATAGATGCATTTCTGAACTTGATGAAAACCTATGGGATTGCTGAGCTCGCCAGAACAGGATTGACCGCTTTGTCCCGTGGCGTCAAGTCTCTCAAAGTTGACGAGTAAAACCTCGGTCGAAATAATCGTAACCCCTATCTTCGTCTCCGAAAGTGAATAGTCTCTCTAACTCTGAAGGTGACACAAAAATGAACATAACAGAAAAAATCTTGGCCAAAGCCTCAGGCAAGAACCATGTTCTTCCAGGCGACATAGTGGACGCCAGCGTTGACACCATAATGGTTCATGATCTAACAGGTCCGCTAGCGGTCGAAGCTTTCAAACGCATAGGGCTCTCGCGTGTCTGGGACAACAAGAAAATAGTGATAATTCTAGACCACCAAGTTCCAGCCGAGTCCGTCAGGGCAGCGGAGCTTCACAAGCTCCTGAGGGCCTTCGCTAAAGAACAGAATATTCTTTTCTATGACGTAGGAAGGGGCGGAATATGCCACCAAGTCATGCCCGAAAAAGGACACGTGCTGCCAGGCACCGTCATACTCGGTGCTGACTCTCACACCTGCACCTACGGCGCTTTTGGCGCTTTCGCAACTGGCATTGGCTCCACGGAGGCGGCAGCAGTTTTCGCGACTGGGAAAATATGGCTGAAAGTTCCAGAGACCATGAAGATAATTGTCACTGGCAAGTTCGGAAAGTTCACCACGCCTAAGGATTTGATCCTTGCCATAATCGGGCAGGTTGGTGCTGATGGGGCAACCTACAAGGCTGTCGAGTTTACTGGTCCCACTGTGCGGGAGATGGGTGTGTCAGGCAGGATGACATTGTGCAACATGTCTGTTGAGATGGGTGCAAAGAACGGTATCATTGCTCCAGACGAAGCCACAAAGAGTTTTCTTGAAGGAAGGACTGGCAAACCTTATGAGTGTTTCTACAGCGATGCCGATGCTGCATATAGCAAGACTATTGAGTTTGATGTTTCCGGCTTGGTACCGTCTGTTGCATGCCCATCATCTGTTGACAACATAAGACCTGCTTCGGAACTAAGCAGCATCTTGGTTGACCAGGCGTTCATTGGGTCTTGCACAAATGGTAGAATTGAAGATTTGCGATTGGCAGCGGATGTCTTGAAGGGCAAGACTGTCAAAGAAGGAGTTCGAGCGTTGGTGATACCTGCTTCCCAAGAAGTCTACAAGCAGGCAGTAAAGGAAGGCTTGCTGGAGATTTTCACAGATGCAGGTGCCATAGTGTGCGGTTCAGCCTGCGGACCTTGCCTAGGCGGGCACATAGGCTTGCTGGCTCCAGGCGAAACATGCGTAAGCACATCTAACCGTAACTTCATAGGACGAATGGGAAGCACCCAAGCAAACGTCTACTTGGCTTCCCCCGCAACTGTAGCTGCTTCTGCAGTTACCGGTCGCATAACCGATCCAAACGAGTTGGAGGCTTGAAAATGAAGGTTTCAGGACCTGCGACAAAATTCGGCAACAACATTGACACCGACGTCATTCTGCCTGGAAAATACCTAGTGCTAACTGACCCACTGGATTTGGCAAAACACGCCATGGAAGGGCTGGATTCTTTTTTTCCTCAGAAAGCAGGAAAGGGAATTGTGCTAGTCGCTGGCAAGAACTTCGGCTGCGGCTCCAGCAGAGAGCAGGCACCGCTAGCCCTGAAATATGTAGGTGTAAAGTGCGTCGTTGCTGAGTCGTTTGCGCGAATATTCTTCCGTAATGCCATAAACATCGGCCTGCCCGTCATCGAGTGCAAGGGCATTTCAGCTGTCGTGGATTCTGGCGACGAAGTTGCGATTGACTTCGATTCGGGAGAGATACGCAATATATCTAGGGGCAAGGTTCTTAGCGGAGTGAAGTTGCCCTCCTTTATTCAGGAAATACTGGCTGATGGTGGACTAATCGAAAACTTGCAGAGGAGAATGAACAAGAAATGAACAAATATACAATATCCCTGATTCCGGGAGACGGCATAGGTCCAGAACTGACAGAGGCAACCTTGACCGTCCTAAAATCTGCTCAGGCCACATTTGGCTTGAAACTCGACATCGTTGAAGCCGAGGCAGGAGACGCGACATTTAAGAACAAAGGTGTTGCCCTGCCCAATGACACTATTGAGAAAATAAAGGCTTCTAGCGCCTGCCTTAAAGGTCCTGTTGGGGAAACTGCAGCGGACGTAGTCGTAAAACTCAGACTGATGTTTGATCTCTACGCCAACTTGCGACCGATAAAATCCTATCCCAAAACGGCCTCAATGAGACCCGACATAGATATGCTCTTCGTCAGAGAAAACACTGAAGACCTCTACAAAGGCTTAGAATTTTCACTGGGCGATACAGCAATCGCTTTGCGAGTAATCAGCAGAAAAAACACTGAGCGCATAGCCAAAAAAGGCTTCGAGATGGCTCGCAAACGAAACGGCAAGAGAAAAGTAACAGCCATCCACAAAGCCAACGTGATGCGCATAACAGACGGCTTATTCGCCAGTGTCTGCCGGGATGTGGCAAAACAGTATCCTGACATCGCGTTCAACGAGTTGTACGTAGACGCGGCATCAATGCGTCTGATCAAAGAGCCACAGAAATTTGACGTCCTTGTGACCCCGAATCTGTTTGGCGACATTCTCTCAGACGAAGCAGCACAACTCATTGGCGGATTGGGCATGGCTCCAGGAGCGAACATAGGCGACGACTTTGCACTCTTCGAACCTATTCACGGTTCAGCTCCAAACAGGGCTGGAAAGCAAACCGCAAATCCCATATCAATGATACTCGCAGGCAAGTTAATGCTTGATTGGCTTGGGGAACGGTACAAGGACGAGCGGTGCTTGAAGGCGGCAAATGCAATCGAATATGGCGTGGTTGAGACTTTACGGAGTGGACCGACGATTCCAGATTGTGGTGGGAAAGCAACAACGCTGGGCATGGCTGAAGCCATCGCTGTCGCTTTGACAAAGACACCAGGTTGAACGGGCTAATGAGCGCAAAGCCGAATCATATCCGGATTTTTGATACTACTCTTCGCGATGGTGAGCAAAGCCCGGGCGTGTCCTTGACTTTTGAAGACAAAATTGAGATTGCCCGGCAACTGAATTTGTTAGGTGTGGACTCAATAGAAGCTGGGTTTCCAGCATCTTCAGACGGAGAGACGAAAGTAGTAAAAGAAATCGCAGGTTCAGGGTTTGACACTGAAGTAATCGCTCTGTCACGCGCAAACAGGCACGACGTCGACGCCGCATTATCATGCGACGTTGACGCCATTCACGTTTTCATCCCAACTTCTCCTGTGCAAATGAAATATGCAGTAAACATGACACCCGAACAAGTGTTGTCCGCGACGACCGATTCGATTGAATACGTCAAGAAGCACGGTTTGGTGTGCGAGTTTTCTCCCATGGATGCAACGCGGACTAAGGCTGCGTTTCTGAAGAAGGTCTGTGAGACTGCTGAGAACGCGGGGATGGATAGGCTTAACGTTCCCGATACCGTGGGCATCATGATACCTAGGACTATGCATGACCTAATTGAAGATTTGAGGACAGTTGTGAAGGTGCCAATAAGTGTTCATTGTCATGACGATTTTGGCATGGCTGTTGCCAATTCTCTAAGTGCGGTTGAAGCTGGCGCCACTCAAGTTCATGCAACAATCAATGGGTTGGGGGAAAGAGCGGGAAACGCTTCTCTTGAGGAAGTTGTAATGGCGCTTCATATGATTTACAAGCTTAAGACCCGAGTAAACACACGGTTGCTTTACAGCACGTCGCGAATGGTCGCCACGTTGACTGGCATCCAGGTTCAAGCTAACAAGGCTATTGTGGGCGAAAATGCCTTCGCTCACGAATCGGGGATCCACACTAGGGGAGTAACGGTCAAACCGTTGACTTTTGAACCGATAAGACCTGAGTTGGTGGGGCGGACCAGAAAACTGGTGGCGGGCAAGCTCGCTGGAACTCGCGGCGTAAAAGCCGAGTTGGAAGAAGTCGGGATACATCCAACTGATGGTCAGTTGAAAGAGATAGTTCAGAGGGTCAAAGATCTGGGTGACAAGGGCAAGATGGTTACTGATGCTGATCTGCTGGCATTAACCTCTGCAGTAATGGGTGAAGTCGTTGGCGGCGAGAGAATCGTGGATCTTTGTGATCTTGCGGTTGTGACGGGAATCAAGGTGATTCCGACTGCGTCTGTCAGACTGACGCTCGACGGGAAAGAGCATATAGCCGCAGAGACTGGCGTAGGACCTGTTGACGCAGTGCTAAAAGCTATCCAGAAACTCACTAACAATCTCGAAAATATCAAACTGAAAGAGTACAGATTGGAAGCCATAACAGGCGGATCAAACGCAGTGGCTGAAGTCATAATAAAAGTTGAAGACGAAAAGGGCAACATTGTATCCGCCCGTGCGGCGAGAGAAGACATCGTGATGGCCAGCGTTGAGGCAATGATAAACGGCATTAACAAGTGCCTGCTGATGAATCGAAAGCAGGGAACAAAAAAGTGAAGATAGCTTTTCAGGGTGAACACGGTGCTTACAGCGAAAAGGCAGTCTGCTCTTTTTTTGGTGCTTCAGTTGACGTGAAGCCGTGCAGGGACTTCAAAGAGGTTTTTGAGAACGTGGAAAGCCAAGAGACAAAGTTCGGCGTTGTGGCAATCGAGAATTCTCTGGAAGGTATAGTTAACCAGACTTACGATTTGTTTCTGAAGTATGATCTGAAAGTTTGCGGCGAAGTAATTGTGAAGATTGACCACTGTCTCATTGCGAACCCGAACACCAAATTGGATGAAGTTGAAGCTGTTTACTCCCATCCCCAGGCGCTCGCCCAGTGCCGCAACTTTTTGGAGCGTTTAGGTCGCGAGCTGATTCCCACCTATGATACAGCTGGAAGCGTGAAAATGCTTAAGGAGAGAGGGTTGAAAAACGCGGCTGCCGTCGCAAGTGAGAGTGCCGCAGAGATCTATGGCATGAAGATCCTTGCTAGAGACATTGCTGACAACCCCGAGAACTATACTCGGTTCTTTGTTTTGTCCAAAGAGGATGCGGCCTTAACGGGCAACGACAAAACGTCAATAATCTTCTCCGCAGCCCATCAGCCTGGTTCCCTTTATCATGCTCTTGGCGAGTTTGCAAAACGCAACATAAACCTGATGAAGATCGAGTCTCGACCGACAAAACAGACGCCGTGGGAGTACAACTTCTACCTCGATTTCGAAGGGCACAGAAGCGAAAAGCGATGCGAGGAAGCGTTGAAAGCGCTAGAAAAATACGCCGTGTTCGTTAAGATCTTAGGTTCGTATCCTAAAGCTGCTTGACTCAGGTCTCGGTGGACTCAAGCATCTTGTACATAACGCCGTATGATTCAGCGTAGTCCTTGTCCATTTTCGTGAGCTTCGCTTTCACCCGTTCCATCTGCTTAATGATGGTTGTTGAGTCTTTCTCCCTGATCAATTTCTGCCATTCTTTGGCTTTTTCAATGAAGAGGTTCTCCATTTTCTCCAAGTCAGGAAGGCTAGTTTGCAGGCTCGCGTACAAGTCAGGAGTTTCCAAGGCTGTAGCTTCTGCTAACGTGAATAGCATTCGGTAGGTGGTTCCTGCTACTCTTTTGGTCTCAGGATAGTTGTGCTGTTCAAGCAGTGTGTCGCAAGCCACCAGCCCGATGAAGTGTGGTAGCCCCAACACGACAGACATCAGGTTGTCATGCTTCTCTGGCGACATGAGGAAAACGTGGGCTTCGCGAGCTTCCAGCCAGCCTTGTAGCTCTTTGGCGATTTTCTCCTCATCATTGTTGGTTGGTGTGAGAACAAACGTTTTATGCTTGATGCCACCGCTTCCTGGGCCAAAAACCGGGTGCATGCCCAAAACCAAGCCCTGTTTCATGTGCTCGTGCATGGTTTTGACTGGTGCTGCCTTGATTGAACAGATATCCATTACCAATTGCCCTGGGCGGATGCTGGGCGCGATCTTTTTCACTACATCTTCGAAAGCGTTTATTGACACTGCGATTAGAACCCTGTCGGCATCCTCGACTGCTTTGACGAAGTCTGCTGTCTCAACAGCTAGCTCCTGCTTGAGTTTCGTCAACTTTTCCTTGTTTCTGTCCGCAAGTACGACTGAGTAGCCTTCTTGCAGGAAGAACTTCGCGAACCATATGCCCATCTTTCCCGCGCCAAGCACGGCGATCCTCATTATAGCACCTCACAAATCTTTTCCAAACCTGTCTTGATTTCCTCTCTTGGCGCAGTCAACGAGATTCGAAAATGCTCCCTGTAATCGCCGAAGGCTGTTCCGGGAGCAATGGCAACTCCCTTATCTAGAAGGCTCAGGGTGAATTTCTCTGAGTCTAAGCCGCGCTTCTTAGGAAAAACGTAGAATGGCGCCTCAGGTTCAGTGAATTCGAGTCCAGCTGAGGAGAGCATTTTGGATGCTGTTCTCGCTCTTTCTTGGTATTCTTTCTTGATTTTTGTGGCGAGCTCTTTGTGCAGTTCCAATCCCTTCAACGCGGCTTCCTGGATAAACACGGGGACATTGTTAACTGTGATTTGGTTCAGACGTGTTATGCTGTCGATGAGTTCTTTGTTTGCCATTACGTAGCCGATCCTCCAACCTGTCATGCTGAAGGTTTTGGAGAATCCACTGGTAACGATATGGTTCGACCCATAACTGAGGATGCTTTTCGTTTTGACGAAGGCAATCGCGCTATAGACTTCGTCTGACAGGATTGTGATCTCTTTCTCGTTTGCGAGTTCAACGACTTCGTCTAAGGTTTTGTCGTCGATGACCTTGCTAGTTGGATTTGTCGGGTTGTTTAGGATTATCATACGGGTGTCTTCATCGATTAGGCTTCCCAGCTTTTCTATGTCAATCTTCCAGCCTGTTTCGAGATCCGTCTTCAGTAGCCTCGTTTGTGCACCGAATGACTTGCACATCAGATCGTAGGCTGTCCAATAGGGAGTGGGGATGATTACGTTTCCACCCTGCTTTAGCGTCAGATACATGGTGGCGAAGACTCCCCATTTCGAGCCCGGCGTGATAACTATGTTGTCTGCTGAGATTCCGTGAATTTCGGCAAGCTTCTGTCGCAGGTTCAGTTCGCCGTAGGATGAAGAATACTTGGTTTTTCCGCGTTTCATTGCCTCGTAAGCTGCTTCGATTATCTCGATTGGAGTTGCTAAGTCGGGGTCGCCTAGGTTTAGCCTGATTATCTTTTTTCCTGCACTTTCGAGTTTTAGCGCCTTCTCGTTGATCTCGTATAGCACTGTCGCTCCCTCATTCAGCTTTTTCTTTCGCTTCTTGAACGAGGCTGCACATTTTAACTATTTGGTGATAGACTGCTTCGATTTGGCCGGCGTCTAATCCGAAATCGGCTGCTTTCCCTCTGATCTTTGTGTAAACCTCATCCTCTCTCTGTGGGTCTGAAATCGGCAATCTTTGTTCATTCTTTAACAAGCCAATAGACCTGCAGATCTCGGCTCTTTCGCCTAGGAAACGGAGTATCTGCTCGTCTGTCTCGTCGATTCTCTTTCTGAGTTTCTGAATGTCTTCCATTCTACTTGCGCTCCTTCTTCAAGACTTTCTGCATTTTGCCCGCGCGTATCATGTGGTCTACTAGTGTTATTGCTACAGCCGATTCCACGGCAGGAACGGCTTTGGGAACTATGCATGGGTCGTGTCTGCCTTTTACGCTCAGTGAGTCGTTTTCCATCGTCAGTAGGTTTACGGTTCGCTGCTGCTTTGCGATTGATGGAGTTGGTTTGATAGCGATACGGGCAATTATGGGCATGCCTGTGGAAATTCCGCCTAATATGCCGCCAGCATTGTTCGTCAGAGTCTTAACCTCTCCCTTGAGAACTTGGAATTCATCGTTGTTCTCAGACCCTTTCTTCTCTGCAGCTTTGAACCCTATTCCGAACTCGACGCCTTTAACTGCAGGTAAAGCCAGTAGTGCTCTGGCAAGGTCAGCATCTAATCCGTCAAACCTCGGCTCGCCAACTCCAGCTGGAACATTCATGACAAGCACTTCAATCACTCCTCCGAGGCTGTCGCCTTCCTTACGGGCTTCAAGTATGGCCGTTTCCATTTTGCTGGCCAAGGTTGAGTCTGGGCATCTGACGGCGTTTTCACACCTTTGTTTGCTTATTTCCTCGTTGGCAACTTGCCGTTCCAGCTTCACGTTGCCGATCGATTTGGTGTAGGCGAGAACATCCACATCATATTTTCGCAACAGTTTTTTCGCCACGGCGCCAGCCATTATCAACGCCACGGTGGCTCTTCCAGAGAACCTTCCTCCACCGCGAAAATCTCCAAAGCCTCCATACTTGATCCAAGAGGTATAGTCAGCATGTCCAGGTCTGGGATGATTCTTGATCGTTTCGTAATCGCTAGAATCCGCTTCCTTGTTTTCCACAATCATGCAAATTGGCGCGCCGGTGGTAAACCCGTTGAATACTCCTGAAAGAATTTTAACTATGTCTTTCTCGATTCTTGCGGAAACTATCTTTGGTTGTGGAGGTATTCTGTTGTCCAATTCTGGTTGTATGTCAGCTTCCGAAAGCTGAAGTCCAGCAGGGCAACCGTCAATTATGACACCTATGATTTTTCCATGGCTCTCGCCAAATGAAGTAACTATGAATTCTTTACCTATCGAATTTCCTGCCAACCAAATTTCCTCCTAAACTATGTAGATCATTGAAAAACCTGGGATAAGACTTTTTCACACATTCCGCATTATGGATTGTGGTATCGCCTTCTGCGCCCAACGCGGCAACCGCGCAGGCCATTGCAATTCTATGGTCATTATGCGGATCAATATCAGACCCACGCAACTTGCACGGCCCTTTCACCGTCAGACCATCCTCATTCGCGACTATGTCCGCGTCCATCTTTCTCAATTCCAGATTAAGCGAGTCAAGCCTATCGGATTCTTTCAGTCTAAGTCGTTTGGCACCACCTATCTTCGTGGTACCTTTTGCAAAGCAGGCAAGCACGGTGCAGACGGGCACGAGGTCGGGCGTTTCTTTTGCATTCAAGTCTATGGCTTCCAGTAGGTCTCCGTTTCCCTTGATTTCAATCTTGTCTCTACAGACTTTTACTTGGGCTCCCATTTTTTTGAGTATTCCAATTATGGCTTTGTCACCCTGTGCAAGCGAGTAATCAAGATTGGCAATTGTTACATTCGAATTGGTTATGGCTGCCGCTGATAAGAGAAATGCGGCTGATGAGAAGTCGCCAGGGACAATATGATCAACCTTGTTGTACTTCTGATCTGAAGGTATGAGAATTTTCCTGAAGGCTCCTGAGTAGTTGATTTTGACGTCATGTTTTGTGAGTACTTCGAGTGTCATTTGAACATAGCCTTTGGATTCGAGAGGTGTTGTCACAGTTATCTCTGTATCTTCTTGGGCTAAGGGACAGGCAAACATCAGCCCTGAAACAAACTGGGAGCTTACATCGCCGCGGATGCTCGTTTTGCCGCCTGCTATTCCTCCACCTTCGACAGTGATGGATGTTTTGCCATCGGTCTTATCGGAGGAGGTGCTAACGCAGAGTTGTTTGAGGCTTTGAAGCAATGGTTCGATGGGTCTCTGTTCCAGAGCTCTTCCTAGCAGGAAGACTGAAGGTTCAGCTGCGAGCGCTGCAACGGGAATCATGAAGCGCAATGTGGCACCAGACTCGCCGCAATCTATCGGTTCGCTTGCTCCTTTCGGAGACCCGCCTTTCACAATCCAGCATCCCTTTTCTACATCAACCTTAGCGCCCATTGCCTTGACTGCACGCATCGTTGCCTCAGTGTCATCAGAAATCAAAGGACCAGAAATTCTGGATATGCCCGAAGAAAGCGATGAAGCTATGAGCATTCTTTGTGTGTACGACTTTGACGGCGGTGCACAAACTTCACCGCCCAAGGTTGCGGTCTTCTTGACAACGACGTCATTCATGGTCTATGTAACGACCCTTGCTTTTTGGCTATTGAAATGTGCCTCCAGAACTTCTCCTTCGTGACTTCGCATGGTTGCTTTTACTACGTCGAGTTTCGCGTTAGGAACTACCACCGTCACTGCAGGTCCTTTTCCGCAGAGTCCTGCCGCCAATGCACCGGCGGCTAAGGCGTGCTCTGCGATTGAGTTGTCGTAGCCTAAGGCTGAGGAGTAAGCGATGCCATTCTGTGTCAACGCCTTCCAGAAATTACCATTTTTTGCCTCTTCAAAGGCAGCTTTGACTGCGGGTTTAATCGTGGCAAGTTTGCTTACATCAGTGTCTCCAGTGTAAGCTTTTTTTGTTGGAACGTGTAGCAAAACCGTTAGGTCATCGGGAAGTGGAAGACGTTGAAGAAGCTTCCGTTTTGAGTTGTCTGTTACTGCCACTCCGCCGAAATAGGAAGCACAGGCATCGTCAAAAGCACCTGTTACCGTGACTTTAGCATCGAAAGCCGCGTCGACTCCGAGGTTGATAACTGACAGGTCGTCGAGTTCCTTGGCTAATGCTGTTACCGTTGCGAGGGCAACCGCGTTTGCTGCTGCACTGCTGCTCTTCAGTCCTCTCGCGATGGGTATGTTTGATGAGGTTGTGACTTTGGCGCCAAATTGTTTTTCAACGCCGAAGTGTCGGAAAACCTGAGCTACCGTTTTTTCAATGAGCGTTATTTTCTCTTCGGGATCTGAACTGATCGTTCCAGTGATTATCTTGGCTTCATTTGTTAGTTTCACTTCAGCTTTTGTCCATAAATCCAAACCAAAAGCGACACCTCTGCCCAAGGCAATTGCGTTTACGATTGTTGCCGCTCCGTGGGCTATGGCTTGAGCTCTTACGCTCAAACTGCACCACCTTTGGTTGAAAGCTTGCTCAGGAGAGCGTTTCTCATCACATCTATGGGTGCCTTGCACTGTGTCCAGATTTCGAATGAGGCTGCACCCTGATGGAGCAGCATTTCTACTCCAGTTATGACTTTAGCTCCAACTGCTTTTGCTTCCTGAATAAGCTTGGTCTCATTAGGGTTGTAGACTATGTCCATCACATATAGACTCGTTTTAAGCCAGGAAGGTTTGACTAGGCTTTCAAAAGCGTTTGGGGTCATGCCCACTGAAGTTGCGTTGATAAGCACGTCTGAGTCGTGAAGCTCCTGCTGGATTCTTTTCGGCGAGAGTTCGTCGCCTACTACTCTTTTTCCGAATGGTTCCAGAATGTTGGCTAGTTCTCGTGCTTTCATGCCGTCTCGGTTCAGAATGCAAATTTCGTCAACTTCTTTTGTCAATGTGAATGCAATGGCTTTTGCTGCACCGCCGGCTCCAAGCAATAGCGCCTTTTTTCCCGTTAGGTCTAAGCCGCCGTTTTTCAGGGCTTTTACTGCTCCGACTCCGTCTGTGTTAAATCCTCTGAGGCGTCCACGTTGGTTGAGTATTGTATTTGCTGATCGGAGGAATTTAACAGTAGCGTCTGCTTCGTCAATAAACTCGGTCACGGTGTGCTTGTGCGGCATAGTAACGTTTAGTCCGCGGATGCCTAGCGCGCGGACTCCTTGAAGGGCTTTTTCTATTTCATCCGGTGTGACTCTGAAAGCAAGAAAGACATAATCAAGCCTCAAATGTTCAAAAGCAGCGTTGTGCATTGCTGGGCTCAACGTGTGATCTATCGGGTCGCCTATTACTGCGAAAGCGTCAGTTTTTCCTGATATAACCATCCTTTAGACCCCTAGGAGCTTGTAAGCGTTTCTCATTTCCCGGATGGTCATCTGCCCCGAAGCCGTTTCGCTTCCGCTTTCCAGCGCAGCGAAGGTGAATGCGCATCCGAACAGTGGCGACAATAGCCTAGAAACTTTACCGTGTTCACCCATAGCGAAACAGACTATGCTGCGTCTCTTGCTGGCTGCGGAGCAGAAATCCAGAATGGCCAAGTTGTCTTCAAATCGTTTGGCTGTTGAGACAATCTTGCAAATATCTGCACCAGCGGCAATTTCGCGTTCAAGCACGCTATCTAGCTCTGTCAGCTTCAAAGTTCCTTCAAAGTTATGGAAAGAGACAATTAGTTTGGCGCCGAGGTCGCTGATTTGGGTTTTGAATTCTTTCAGATTTGAAGTTGACAATTCGATATCTACATAATTGAAACCAGTTTTGGCGGCGGAGAGTAGGATTTGTTTTTGTTCAGTCTCGGTTCCTTTGAAGTCACCGCGACAGTTCAAGAGTTTGTTTGTGGCTATCTTCAAGGTTTTTCCGTGTGAAGCCAAATCCGCAAGTCTATCATGCTTGTCAAGTTTGTCCAATCTTACTTCGATGAGGTCTGCTTTTGCTTCTTCTGCTTTCTCAATTAGCTTCAACGCTTCCGTTGATGTTTTTGGAAGAATAGAAACGCAGACTCTCGCTTTCAACGTTCAATCACCGTTTCTTCGGGCACGGATACGCCGAAGTGTCTTCCTCCAGCAGCCGCTAGATGAACAAGGACTTCGTCGCCTGCTTGCAGTTCAGTTACTGGTTTCGATCCGGTGGGCGTTACGAGTCGTATTGTCTCTGCATTTTGCAGTATTGCCTTCAGTTTCTTTCCGTCCGCTTCTGCTTCGATTAGGATGAGGGGTCGAAACTCGATTTTTGCCCTGCCTACGTTTGTTATTCGTACTTTTCCGTTTCTGTCAACGACTAAAACCTCGTCGCCTGACTTCAGCTCGGACAAGTATCGTGTGTTTTCCAACGACGCCAGTGTGTACAAAGGCAATGAGCCCGCATTTACTCTGAAAGGACGTGACTGCACGTAGGGGTTCTCGCTCACTTCTGCTTCAACCAGGAACAGTCCGGCTGATTGTACGCCTACGAGTATTCCCTCGCCCGCGGACATTAGATCGCAGGTGTCAACGCAGACTCTTGCGCCTGTTCCTATCTGTTTTATTGTGGATATTTTCGCTTTGACCAGTTTGACCTTGGTGTCTTCTTTCTTGACCAGCGCGACTGTTTTGACCATTTCTTCAACATTGTTTGTTTCGAGCAAGACGCCGTCGGTTCCGAGCTCCAATGTTTCCAATACGAGTCGTGCATCCTCTGTAGAATTTACTCTGGCTATTAGCTTGCTCTTGCCTCGTGTTCGCGCAATCAGGTTCTCCAGTGGGATTATGCGCCAGTCTCGGCAGTCTATGATGATGTAGTCAACTCCTTGTTCGGCTGCTTCGACAGCTTTGTTTTCATCTTCCTTGCCAGCAATGTCTATGCGCAGAGCGACCTGTTTGTGTTCACGTTGCAGTATGTTCATCCGTTTCTTGTCTGGCCTGTCTAGCAGAAGAATTTCCTGTTTGTTCTGCTGTCTGATTGCATGCTCGCCTTCGAGCACGACGGCATTTACCTCGGTTGCGAGGTTCAGTATGTTCTTTTTCATTTCGGGCGGAGTGGTTTCGGGAGTTTCTATCCAGAGTTCCTTCACTTTGTTTCACCGAGAATCTTGGTTGCCTGTTCCACTGTCGCTTTGCCATGAACAATTGCCACTAGTGCCTTAACCATTAGTGTTGGATTTTTGTGTTGGAAAACGTTTCTTCCGATGGACAGTCCTGCGCATCCTGCTTCTAGTGAGTCATGAACGATCTGCAGGACTTCCAATGGGGTTTCTGATTTGGGTCCGCCGGCTATGACGACTGGGACAGGGCATGTTTCAACGACTCTTCTGAAAGACTGTGTGTCGCCTGTGTAGTTGGTTTTGACGATGTCTGCTCCGAGTTCCGCGCCTATTCTTGCGGCGTGGGCGACTGGGTCGGCTGCGTGTTCGTTTGCTATTTTTGGTCCGCGTGGGTACATCATTGCCAGCAGGGGCATTCCGAGGAGGTCGCATTCGTCGGCGACTTTGCCGAGTTTGGTTAGCATTTTGTCCTCGTCGACTGCCCCAACGTTTACGTGCACTGAGACGGCGTCTGCTCCTATGCGCACGGCTTCCATTACGCTGCATACTTGGACCTTGTTTTGGGAGTTTGGGCTGAAGTTTGAGATGGCTGATAGGTGTACGATTAGTCCCGTATTCGCTACTTCTACGCGTTTGGCTATGCCTTTGTGGACCACTACGGCGTCTGCTCCGCCTGCGACCAGGCGGTTGATTGTTTCTTGCATGTTCTCTATTCCTCTCAGTGGTCCGCTGCTGACGCCGTGGTCCATTGGGATTATGACTGTGCGGTTGTCTTGTTTGAGGATTCTTTCTAGTCGTCTTTTCTTTCCTGGGTTCATTCTTTTTCTCTCCTTAGTGCTTTTTTAATGAGGTTAAGAGCGTTTTCTCTTTCGTTCCAATCTACAAAAACCATGATGCTTGAGGTTATTGTGAAGATGCCGCTTATGTTTATGCTGTTCACGCGGAGGGTTTCGCTTATTTTTCCAATAATACCATGCGTTTCCTCCAAACCAACGCCGCTGATCTTTAGGAAAACCAGGCCTCTCTTGACCGCCATGGCTTTCGACTCAGCGGTGTTGAGTACTGTTTTGTGGATTTGGTTCAGGAGTTGGTCGATGTTTCTTTCTTCAGAGACATACAGGATGGCGGAGTTGGTGTTCATGCTCATGCCAAGCAGCGTTGTGTTTGCCTTGGTTTCTTCAATCATTTCCTGGATGACTTCTGATTTTTCGGAGATCCGATTTCCCAGTACCGTTATCTCCGCTGCGGGTGAAGGGTGGGCTATTTTCACGCCTAGTTCGGTTGCGAGGGCACCGGTGATTATTGTTCCTTCCCTTGTCAGGTCGCCGTGAGCGTGATTGATTACGCGTACGTTGATGTCTTTGGGTTTGTACTTGAGGGCTTTGGCATGGATGAATTTTGCCCCCGAGTCAGCCAATCCCACCAACACGCTGACATCAATCTCTGGGAGTTTCCGAGGATTTGTGACGGTTTTTGGATCGCCAGACATTATGCCTTCCGCGTCGGTTACCAGTATGATCTCGTCTGCGTTTAGGGCTTCTGCGAGTATGAATGCCGTTGTGTCGCTTCCTCCGCGTCCGAGTGTGGTTACTTTGCCTTCTGGGGTTTTGCCGATGAAGCCTGCGATAACTGGGATTGTGCCGTTCTCAACGACTGGCAATACATGTTTTATTATTCGTTGCTTGCACTCGTTTAGCAGTGGATTAGCGTTTGAGAAAGCATCGTCTGTGATTATTGGCCAGTCATCGTCGAGGGGGTCGAAGTAGCGGCTCTTTGCTCCGCTTGTTCGCAGTGCTGCGCTGAATATGCGTATGCTCGTGCGTTCGCCCATGCTTAGTATGTCGTCTAGCTCGTGTTTTTGGAGTTTGCCGTTTGACGTGTTCTTCATTGTGTTCATTAGGACATCTGTGGTTTTTCCCATTGCGGAGACAACAACAGCTATTCTTGTGCCTTTCTTGGCTTCGCTAACCACAGCAGACACTGCCTTAGCCAACCGTTCATGATCGGCGAGGCTAGAACCACCAAACTTGACAACGATTTTCTTTCCAGTTTTCAAATTTTCCATTTGTCCAACCATCCTCACGCCCAGAACCCCACCAAAACTTTCAGTTTGTTCTGGGCTCAGTTAAAATAGTAATAAAAGTAATAGCCGAAGCTAGAGAACCGCGCTGAACTACTTTCTTCTTTAAGCGAATTTGCCATGTTAGCTTCGAACCTGTTGATAGGAACGTTGCTTGGAAAATAAAAGCGTTTCGGAGTCCTGCTCAGTAATTGGGTCAGTTTTGTTGCCCGTCTTTTTTTGCTTCGTGCTTTCCCTCGAAATTTAACGGAGGAGGAAACTAAATTTTAGTCCAACCAACCTATCCGTGCCCCATTTTGATTTCGCCTCAACGGCAAAATATTAGTTCAAGTCGGTATTCAACTCGATTTCTTAGGCGATATCTTTTCCACTTTTACAATTGCTCTGCTGACACCGGCAAGAGGAGGCAACAGATGTGATAGTGTTTGTTCGGCTGTGCATCGTCTAACTA
>CAZWBY010000004.1:32444-37170 GCA_964632825.1 uncultured Candidatus Bathyarchaeia archaeon | reverse complement strand
CCTGGCGGAATAATGCTTGACGACCATGTTGACTTTGAATCGGGTTTCTCTGAAGGAGGCACTTGGGAAGCGATAACAAAGCACAGTGGCGGAGATGTCAGCGTTATGGCCAACGAAACCACGACTGTGTACCACCCTGATGGTGAAGTGAGCGTTATGAAATATGAAATGAACTTCACGAATTTTGGAAAGAGCATCGCACAACCATTAGGAAATATCACCTTTTACTATCCCAACGGAACCATCACCTTCAAGGCAATTGGCGGTGACCTTTTCACGATGGAAAACGGCAGCAGCTACATCTCGCAAGTAGAACCCCACACGCAAGTATTGGCTAGGCACCCATTCCCAGACTGTGATGCGGTGGCAGACGCGTTTGTTAGCTCAAACCAGAAACTGCTTGAACACTTAACAGACCAATGGCTAACCAACAAGTCATTCCCAGTCTTCACGTCTGACTATGCCCTTCACTGGTTTGACTACCTCGCCGGGTACGACCTTGTCCTCGCGCAACTAGGCTGGAACAACACTCTCGCTCAGGAAATTGGTCTGGTAAGAGGCGCAGCGAACTTGCAGGGCAAGAGTTGGGGCGCGATCATAACCTGGACCTACACGGAGCCACCGTACATCGCTGATAAAGACACAATCTTCGATCAAATGCGCGCGGCATACGAAAGCGGCGCAGAATACCTTGTCGTCTTCAACTACGCGAAAGGTATGGACAGCCCCTACGGAATTCTTCAGCCAGAACATTTTGATGCGCTGGAACGGTTCTGGAACGACGTAGTTCAAAACCCCGAAGTAAAACATGGCGGAATCAAAGCCGAAGCCGCATTTGTCTTGCGCGGGAACTATGGCTGGGGCATGAGAAACACGGAGGGCACGGGCACCGAAGGTCGTGTTGGGGACACTGTCTGGGGTCTATGGAACCCGGACGAGCAGGCTCAGCAATCATGGACTCTTCTCCAAGATGCCTTAACCAAGCATGGTTTGCGATTAGACATTGTTTATGAGGATCCACAATACTCGGTCGCTGGAAGATACAGGCAAATCTACTATTGGAACCAGACCGATTAAGAGCCTGCTATTCTGTGAAAGCCTCGAATTACAGCTACAACCATCAAGACTGATTTTCCAGGAAGTTCTCGGAGGACAAATACACCTCAAAACTGTAGAAATTGTATTTAAGCGGTTTCTCGTCAATACTAAAGCTGACATTGCTATGCCTACAAATCTTCCTCCTGAGGCAAAAGACAAATGGGCAGAAGTCGAAGCCGCACGACACCCCAAAGAGAAATTGAGGAAAATGCAGGAATTCCTAAGCGTAGTTCCTCAACACAAAGGAACGCTGAAGCTGCGCGGTCAAGTCAAGAAGAAAATGGCTGTCATCCGAAAAGACATGGAGGACAAGAAACGCAAAGGAACAGGTCGAAGCAGTGGCGGCCCGAAACTCTTCATTGAAAAAGAAGGCGCAGCACAGATCGCGCTCTTAGGCGTCACAAACGTGGGCAAGAGCAGTCTTCTCACGGCCGTAACCAACGCCAAAATCGAGGTTTCGCCTCACCCTTACACTACACGCGAGTCTACTCCTGCCATAATGAACTATCTTGACGTGCAGTTCCAGATCGTAGAGGCTCCAGCCTTAATGGAGGGGAGCGCAGACGGCAGAGCATGGGGACCCCAAACACTTGGTACAGCAAGAAATGCCGACGGGCTTATCATCATGGTTGATTTGGGTAAGGATCCCGTCGGCGAGCTGAAGCTTGTGCTCGAGGAGTTGCAGAAATCAAGAATACTTCTCAGCAGACCTCGAGGTCGCGTTGACATTGACCGGAGGCACGCAGGTACCTCTTTGCGAATTCTTCTAGCCGGCAAACTCGTCGATTGCACCATGAAAGAAGTCGAGGATCTGATTCGCAGTTACCGAATATCCGACGCTATTGTAAGAATTAGCGGTGAAGTCGCGCTGGATGACATTGAGGACGCCATATTCGAAAGCACGATTTACAAGCCGGCATTGGTCGTTGCCAACAAGCTTGATTTGAAATCAGCCAGAACAAACCTGAGACGCCTGGAGTCTTTTGTGGCTGGAAAGATGCCGATAATCGCCGTTTCTTGCGAACAAAAACGGGGGCTGGAGAAACTGGGCGAAAAGCTCTTCACAACAATGAATGTCATGCGGATCTACACAAAAGAACCCAGCAACCGCGAACCATCGCCCAAACCCTTCACACTGAAGAAAGGCGCAACATTACAAGATCTTGCCAAGAGCATTCATGGCGAGTTCGTCAAGGAATTTTCTTTTGCCCGAGTGTGGGCCAAACGTCTGACCTTTAGCCCCCAAAAGGTCGGCTTAGCGTTCGTCCTGCAAGACGAAGATGTCGTAGAAATACACACGAAATAAAGTGTGGAAGATAGAGCAGGCGGCTCTGCTATCTGCTTGATTGTGCTACCCGTTCAATCTCATTGCGCTTTGAAACGCCAGCGCTCTTGATGTCATTGTTCGCAGCAAGCACGAGTTCGTCAGCGAGCGTTTCCTGAATACTGCGCGGGTTATTGGCTGAGGCAGCGCGCGCTCCTTCTGTGATATGACGCAATGCAAGGTCTATTCTCCTCTGCGGGGCTATATCGACGCTCATGTGATACACAACGCCTCCATAGCTAATGCGCGTTGTATCTTCGCACGGAGCAGAGTTCTCAACAGCCTTGACGAGAACTTCGATGGGGTTCTTTCCTGTTCGAAGATTAATTATCTCAAAAGCTTGCCTCACGACGTTTGAAACCTTGGCTTTTTTCCCTGCGTTCTTACCCGGACGCATAAGGCCATTTGCCACTCGTTCAACAATGTTGACATTTGCCTTTCTGAAACGTTGGTGTTCATGTCGTCCCATGCTGTGCGGCGTTGTCATGGGCGTCAAATTCAAGTACCTCTGCAAACCGACGTCTACAACTTTAACATCCTTAAAACTCCATTTCTGGAAGAGCTTAATTTCCTGCTGTTGCGAACTCATATCCTAAATCACCTTGCTGGTTTCTGTTTTCGCCCGTAGACGAGTTCGTTCAGAGATACACCGTTAACCGTGACTACCTTCCAGCGTACACCTGGAATATCTCCCATTGCTCCCCCTCTGGTTCCGCCGATGCCTTCAACCACGACTTCGTCGTGTTCATCAACTAGATTCAGCGCACCATCACCCGGGAGGAAAGCAGTTATCACACGCCCGTTCTTGATGAGTTGGGTGCGCACACACTTACGAATGGCACTGTTGGGCTGTTTGCTTTCTACGCCCACTTTCTCCAAAACAATGCCTCTGCTCATGGGAGCCCCTGCCATGGGATCTACCTTAAGGTCAAGCCTGAGCATTCGGCGGTTATAGTAACGGTCGCTCCAACGGAAGTTTTTCCGTTTTGCTTTAAGTTGTCGAGCAGCGAACTCGCCGCTTGGGGATTTTGAACCCATTCAGTTTTTTTCCTCTTGCACTCCAAACATCACAACACAAATATATAAACAAAACGAACCGCCCGCACCACTTGATTTATTGTTTGCTCTAATAACAGATGATGCTACGAATTGCTTCCCTTGCCGATTTATCTTGGTTTCCATAGGTTCGAAGTTCTTGGATCCGCATAGTCTCAAAAGCTTTAAACCAAAGCCGTTATGAAAGCTACTACTGAAGCTAACAAGCGTGATTTCGTTGGCAGCTAGCTACCATTACATGCAACTTCCTCGAGAAGTAATCGTTGGAAAGGGAACTCTATCCCGAATACATGAGACAACAAAGAGGTTAGGGCTGACCAGTTCTGCACTGATTTTGTCGGGACCCAAGAGCTGGAAGGTAGCTGGGCACGCAGTATTCAAACAACTTGAGCAAGAGGGCATTGCCGTTGACTCTATAGTTATTAAAAAAGCGACTATGAAAGACGTTTTGGCAGCGGAAGACGAAATCAGAGAATTCAAACCTCAAGTGCTCATCGCCGTGGGAGGAGGAACGAAGATCGACGCCGCAAAACTCAGCTCCGCTCACCAAGGTATACCTTTCATAAGCGTTCCAACAGCCCTTTCGCATGACGGCATCGCTAGCCCGCTTGCATCAGTGAGAGACTTTGACAAACCCTACTCAGTCATGGCGCAGGCGCCTCTTGCCATAGTTGCAGACACAGAAATCATCGCCAAAGCCCCCAAACAATCCATTATCAGTGGCTATGGCGATGTGTTAGCCAAGTTCACAGCGGTTAGAGACTGGCAGTTAGCACACGATGAAAAGAACGAGTACTATGGGGAATACGCTGCCGGCTTGGCGCTGATGAGCGCTAAACTGGTGCTGGAAAACACTGAGACAATTAAGCAAAGAAAGGAAGAAGGCCTGCGGGTCCTTTTTGAAGCGCTCGTGAGCTGCGGGGTAGCGATGGCAATCGCAGGCAGCAGTAGACCATGCAGCGGTTCAGAACACATGTTCAGCCATGCTCTCGACTCTATGCGGAACAATGGAACAATGCACGGAGAGCAATGCGGCTTAGGCACGATATTAATGGCGTACCTACACAACGCAAACTGGAAGCGCATTCGTGACGCTTTGAAGAGGATGGGCGCTCCAACCACTGGTAAGGAATTGCACACCAAAAACGAGGACATAGTGAAAGCCCTGGAAATGGCGGTTTCAGTAAGACCTGAGCGATATACAATTCTGCACAAACTAAATTTGAGCCACGAGGCTTGCGAGAAAGT
>CAZWBY010000004.1:17391-32344 GCA_964632825.1 uncultured Candidatus Bathyarchaeia archaeon | reverse complement strand
CTTGTCCTCGTTTGCCTGTAGCTTCTTCTGCACAGTAACTTCGTAAATCAATGTTCTTCCTGCCAGAGGCGGATTGAAATCTAGCAGCACTCTTCCTGCGCCCATCGATCGGATGGTTGCCATTTTTCCGCCGTATTCTATTCTCGCCCCGATGGAAGGTCTTTCTACGCCCTTTTCGTACAGCTGTTTCAGCGATGCCCGTTTGATCTTTTCTGGGTCACGTGGACCAAAAGCTTTCTCAGGCGGAATCTCTACGTTAGCAGGTTTGCCTGTCTCCATTGTTAAGAATGCTTCGTCGATTGGCTTGAGCATCCATCCTTCGCCCACAACAACAAGTTTTGGCTCATAAATTTCTCCTTCCTTGTGAAGATGAGCTGCTTTGGAGACAGTCTCGTTTGTGGTGTCAAATGGTTCGCCTGTTTCCTTAACTTTAGCCGTGTAGTCGATTAGTATGAAATCGCCTTTCTGTAGGGGCATGATTTTTCCTTTTCCTGAATATTATGGTCTGAAAGGATGTTTCGGTTGAGGGTAATAAATACTTTCCCTCGGACGCAACGACTGGCATCGTGCGCCTCATGGGCGTGCAGGATAGTGGCTGTAACCGCAGGGCACACAAATTATTTAAACATACAACGCTTTGCTAAGCTGGTCACGAACAATGCAAGCTTGGAGACTACTTGAAGTCAAAGCCAACAATGCCTTCATGAACATGGCCATAGACGAAGCCGTCCTGACCGCGCATGCATCAAAACAAGTCCCGAACACCCTCAGACTTTACCAGTGGTCACCTTCAGCCGTATCAATTGGAAAATTCCAAAACCCTCAAAACGAAGTAAACCTTGCAAACTGTCAAAAACTAGGCGTCAGTGTAGTTAGGCGTGTGAGCGGAGGAGGAACCGTATTTCATGATGCGCAGGGCGAGCTCACTTTTTGCGTTACGACGAGTACACAAGACTTGGGAGTCAAAGACATAGCAAGTGCATACCTGAAAGTCTACGATGGCATCAAAGACGCTCTAAGACTACTAGGTGTTTCAGCTGATTTCAGTGAGGGTGACGAAAAAAACTGCCCAAACCTAACCGTTAACAACAAGAAAATATCGGGCAGCGCACAAACTCGCAAGAGTGGAACTGTTATGCAACACGGAACCCTGCTTTTAGATGTTGACCTCGAGAAGATGTTCTCTCTCATCAAGGTTCCATGGGCAAAGAGCCTCGAAGAAATCCTCAGCGTAGCCCGAAAACGGATTACGTCTGTAAAAAATGAGGTTGGGCACGCCGTTTCGGCCGCAACGGCGACCAATGCCGTACTTGTAGGGTTTAGGAACGCATTGCGAATCGAACTAGACCCGGGTGAACTCACAGCCTTCGAAAAGAAGACGGCTGAGAGACTCTACAAGGACAAGTACTCAACAGGCGACTGGAACCTGGATGGAAAGAGCATCCTCGGCTAGTTTTTGTCTCGACGCCATCTTACGCCCTGCGCGGTATCTTCAATGACAAATCCCATAGCCTTCAACTGCTGCCTTAGCTCGTCTGCGGTTTTCCAATCCTTGGCCTTTCTTGCTTCCTCACGCTTTGCGACAAGCTCTTGGGCTTCTTGGGTGAGAGTCTCCTTCTTAACTTCGCCGAGGATTCCAAAAACTGCGTCAAACTCAGCAAAAAACGTCTGCACCTTTCTTGCTTCTTCAATAGACAGTGTGTTGGCGTCAATAAGGTTGTTGACTTCCCGGACGAAGTCAAAAACTGAGGCTAGGGCAACGTTCGTGTTTAGGTCGTCGTCCATAGCGTTTCCGAACTGGTTTTTTGCTCTCTCTATGAGCTCCTCAGCTTTTTCATGGGACTCTATGTCACTCACATCATGTAGTCTGTGCAACAGGTTTTCGATTCTTTCGATACCACTCTTGGCTGCCTCGAGTGCCTCGAACGTGAAATTGAATTGCTGTCTGTAGTGCGTCGACAGAAGCAAGAAGCGAATGGCTCTGGGATCGCAGTTCTTGTCTATCAAATCGCGCAGCGTGTAATAGTTGCCGTACCGCTTCGCCATGCGCTTGCCTTCCACAAGCAGATGCTCGTTATGGAGCCAGTAGTTCGCAAAGGTCTTGCCTGTCGCAGCCTCGCTTTGGGCAATTTCGTTCTCGTGGTGCGGAAAAACATTGTCGACGCCACCGCAGTGAATGTCAAACGTTTTGCCCAAGTACTTCATTGACATCGCCGAGCATTCAATGTGCCATCCCGGTCTACCTTTTCCCAATTTGGTCTCCCAGAAGACGTTGCCGTCTTCGGGCGTCCAAGCTTTCCACAAAGCAAAATCCTGGGCTTCTTCTTTGGCGTATTCATCGGCCTTTACTCGGGCGCCAGTTTTGAGTTGGGCTACGCGAATTTTGGAGAGTCGACCGTACGCTTTGAACTTGTTAATAGCATAATAGATTGATCCGTCTTCGCCTCTGTAAGCATACCCTTTGTCCATGAGTTCTTCTATTAGCGCGGCCATCTCTGCAATGTGTTCTGTTGCTCTTGGATAGTGGTTTGCGGGCTCAATGTTAAGGGTCGCTGCATCCTCAAAAAACGCATTTGCATAATACTCGGTGTACTGTTTCAGTGAGCTTCCTTGTTTCTGAGAGCCCTTTATGGTTTTGTCATCTACATCAGTCAGGTTCATTACGTGTAGTACTTTGAAACCGCGGTGCTTAAGCCATCTTTTCAGTAAATCCTCAAACAGGAATGCCCGGAAGTTTCCTATATGAGCATAGTTGTATACTGTGGGGCCGCAGGTGTACATTTTCACCTCGCCTGGCTTGATTGGCGTGAAATCTTCCTTCCTGCGGGTTAGGGTATTGAAAAACCGAATGTTGCCAGAGGCAAGCGTCATTTTGAATCCTTATCAAGAGAGGAACCCGAAGTTATTTAAGCGTTTGAACGGCCGAAGGGAGGAAAAGGGGAAAACAACGCGGGAGATTTGGAGTAGCGATTAAGCCTAAGCCTTTAACTGCGAAACGGTTTACTAGGTGGTTTGTTTTCTGGTTTTGGCGGTTTTTTGTGGCGGTTGGATAGCAAATGTTTTATATGTATACCATACGTATCGATGTACAGAGGTTAATGTAATGGCGAAATGTCCAAAATGTGGAAAAGACGTAAAGAACGCAAAGAAGACTTGGAAGATGGCTGGCAAACCTGACAAGAAAGGCAAACGGACGCAACTGACGATAGGCTTGTACGAGTGCTGCGGCAAAACTTTCAGAAACGTTCTAGACAAGAAGAAAATCTAAAATCAACACTTCCCAAACCCTTTTTTCTTATTTTTTTACGCTCGCTCAAAACGCCGTTTAACATTTTCTATTCTATCACCCAAGATAATGATGTCGTCGATTGCGCCTAGTCCTTTTTCGTGCGCCCTGCGAATATGCTTTATCTCGTGGGGGTCCACATCCATGACGCGGCAGGCGGTTGCGTCTGTGGCGACAACGTCTTTGCCCGCCAATATCAGGTCCATCCGTACGGGTTCGCCGTTTATCGGTCCAGCGCCCTCCATCCCCACAAAACCATCTATTACTGTCAGCGCAGGCTTTAGCACAGTGTTTATGTCAACAATGACTTTGCTCATTCCCATGACATGATACTTGCCCTTGAACTTTTCCGGGAGCAAACCAAACATGTTCTTCATTCCCAGGGTGACGCCCGTGTTTGAGTGAGTTTTTAGTTTTGCCGCGCTTATGACTGCGGACTGCGCGACAATTTTCGGCACAGTTATCTCTCTTAGAACTTCGCCCTCAACTATGGGAATTTTGACTCTTTCCTTGACTTTTCTCAGGTTAAGGAATTCGACATGGTTGCGGTCGCACATTTCTTTCATTCCAGTTTTCTCAAAGGCTTTGTCAGCATCCGTAATTGTTGCGTCTGATTCCACAACACAGGCCTCTATTCCCAGATCAGCAAGTTTCTTGATTAGGGCTTCCACTACGATTGGGTCTGTGGTGGCGCCTGTATCCCAGGTCTTTTCGCAAATAAAATTGATCTTTATGAGCACTCTCTTCTTGTCAGCAAAAACCATGCTGTAGTCTATCAGATCGAGAGCCTTGAAGACTGGTTCAAACCCTCGTTTTCCCTTAACAATCGCAACATCTGATGTCATTTACAATCTTTCACCTGCAGCAAAAGCCTCATGAACTTTTTGCTTCCTACCAATTCAGTTTCGGCGAATATTAAGGATAAGGTGGGCAGATTCACATTTCGTTTTGTTGTGTTTCTGATCAGCCGTGAAAGTGAACGCCCTAGGGCACAGCTCGCTATTTCCTCAAAATTTGCGTACAAATTGTCGGCTCGTTGGCCAGTATTTTCTCAATTCTGTCAGGATGGATGCCATTGACAACGTAACAGGTCAGATTCGTTTTGAGCAATACGGCGGGGAGAAATTTGTCAACGCACGTTCGCAGGTCATGTTTCAAGAGCTCTGACGCGGCTACTGCTTCAACTAAATCCGCCGTTGCATTTGTAGTTGGGTTAAACGCGAAAAGTCCATCAACATTGGTGATGAGTATCAGTTTCTGCGCATGCACTTTGTCTGCAATGTATGCTGAAACGGAATCTGAAGTCACATCCCAAGAAGCTTCGAGTGTATCATCTTCCAGCATGAGCCGAGAGGGCAAAAGAATAGCGGTTTTATGTGATTTGCTGATTTCCTCAGTTTCGGAAAGGGTTTTGGCTCTCCGTGAATTCGGTATTAGTTCTGAAAGCAGAAATCCGTATTGGTCCATGCCAAGGATCGCCATTCTATGAGATGTAACCGGATGCAGTGAATATCGCTTGTCCATCTCCCTTACCAAATCTGCGAATTCGCCCCCGCCAGGCACAACGAGCAACCTGTGTCTTTCTCCTAGTTGACCGAGCGTTTTGCACATCGCTCTCAGGGTTTCTGGGGTTTCAGCCAGACTGCCGCCTACCTTGACTACAGCATCCACTCTATTCTTTCCCCTTCTAGTTCGGTTGCCGCCATCAGACCAACACCAACGGCTGTTGAGACTTTAGCTATTCTGCATTTTACGAGATCTTCAAGGTCGCACAGTTCACTGAACCCCAGCTTCTCTGCCGCCTTCCGCGCCAAAAAACCTCCGCCCAACCCGGTAACTACTACAGAGGGCTTCCCCCTCCACAGTGCCTTAGTGCGACCGTAAACTTGGCTCAACGCGTTCGCCACCTGCTCTACTTGTTTGTCATGAACATATTGAGCCATTTTCAAAATCTGGGCTTCGCTTAGCGTTTCCACATCGGCGCAAACGATTCGTGCAAGCCTTGCCACGGCTTCTTTTTTTGTTTTGCCTTTTCCGTCAGCAGTCTCCACAGTGTAGTCCTCTTCGCTAATGTTGCCCAGAATCAGGTGCACGTCGCCTGATTGAGCAAACAGCTCGGAGGCTACTCTCACGACACGCCCTTCCAATGGGATGGTCTGCACGATAGCAGCAACGTTGGTTCGTAGGCTGCCCGTGTACACAAGCTCTCCGTTGATGAGCTTCTCCAAGTCAGTTTTGCCCTCAGCTTTCACTGCCCCTCTGGCAATTGGGATGATACTGGTTGTCGTGCTTCCGGTATCAAGCACTATGCAGTCTCTCGCCAGCTGAGCGACCATCCACCCTGTTGCAGCCCAATTTGCGGCTGCTACTTGAAGTGGCTCTTGCCGTGCTTGGCCCAATGTTACCAGCTGTCCTTTGGTGTTAAGAATCAAGACTCTCATCGCAGGGAACGCTTTTTCAACCACTGCAAGAATGTCTTCAACGCCTTCTCTCTTAGTCCTGTACAAATCGGCAAGCTCCGCCGTCATTGTGACGCCTACACAATCTACTTTGGAGGAACCACTAAGCTCACTCTCTAGCTGAAGCAGCATAGCGCCGAGTCTTTCGCGCTCTTTCCAAACTGGGAAATACCTACTAGAAATCTTGAGGTCAATCAAATGCCCCTTTTCTATGTTAATGAACGCAGCTTTTGTGTTGGCTCCTCCAATATCGAAGCCAATTACATTCGGCAAGCTCACGTGCCCCCCAAACGCGAAATATTGTGAAGATTTCCTTCTGTTTCTTTGAGGCGCAAAGCTGCTTCATGAAGCGTTGCGCCGTAGGAAGAAACTAGCGCGAAAGCTGTGGGGACGCTTGAGACCGGAAAAGGAGGAGAAACAACGCTTTTCATTTTGAATGTTGCGCGCAGACAATTGGATGACATCTTGGTCGTCTGCACTTTGGCGAAGCATGCGCAACCATTGATTGTCATATCTGAGGGAAGTTTGTGGCTAAGAGCGGCGTCGAGCATTGCTTGAGCTGGGTTAAGCCGTACTACTTCTCGGAGCCCAATGTAGGATGTTGTCAGTCTCGGATTTACCTCAATTACGACTGGGCCGTCTTTCGTCAAGACAAAATCCACACCCACATAACCCCTAAGCCCACTATAAGATTCAACAACACGCTTTGCCACACTCATGGTCTCAGTTTTAAACTCACTCTCAAGCGGGACCTCGCCTCCATCATACCTAGAAGAGGCATTACCAGAAGAAACCAATATTTCCTGTTTGTTCAAGCTTATTGCTGCTGCTTCTTCACCCGTCGAGATCAAACTGACGCTTGCTGGAACGCCCTGAATGTACTCCTGAGCTATAAATCGATGGCTTGTCGATTCCTGTTTGATCTTGTCAACTGCCCCTTTGACTTCAGATTTGTCGTTTATTTTGCTCAAGCCTGCCATTCCGGCGTCGCTCTCAGGTTTCAAGACAGCGGGAAAACCAATTCTCTCTGCAACGACTCGAGAAGTCTCTAACACGTCATCGTGGACATTCAAGGTTAAGCTGTCCGGTATGGATGCCCCGATTTTTCTCACATGCTCCAGCATAGAATCCTTCTTGCTGACCGCAGCTATCGTGCGGGAAGAGCCATTCGCTAACGGGATGCACTCTTCTTCGAATTCCTCGACTATCGACTCAAGGGTACCGTTGGATTCCGGTGCAACAATACATGCTGCATCTACAGCTCGCGCCCTCTTTCTCATAATTGGTTGGATTTGGCTAGACGAAGAGATCGATGTGACCTGATCCGCTTCTAGCGGTGGTTGAAAGATGCGTAGTCGTGAGTCGAGAAAGGTTGTGACCGAGTGACCCGCTCCTCGAAGATCCGCGGTAAGTGTTCTTAGCATCCCGAATCCCTCGCATAGAATGCTGGGTGGAATTGGCTTTTCGGCGAATCCCCCACCTGAGACGTGTTCGTAAACAAGAATCTTCAAAGGCTTACCTACCCGAATCGAAAAAGGGTTTTTGGCTTAAATGTTTTTGTTGACAACTATAGGCTCGTGACCAATAGGGTTTGATTTGGCGTGTTTTGCTTCCAGTTTTCTCAGAATATCTGCTATTTCGCGCACGGGTTCCTTCCTGAGCCTTCCATTGACCCGATCCTTATCTGTACAAGCAGCGCCGCGCATTCCGACAATGTCTGCATTCAGGGCGTAAACCATATGCAGATGTTCCTTCTGGAGTGCTCCTGCCAGGGCAGCGGTCAGGTCGTAATTGTGTGAAGTCTCAACGAAACTGGAAAGTTGAGTACTCGTTAACCAGTCAAAAATGCTACTGCCATCTTTTACTGCAGTGTCTATCATCGCAACATCAAGTTTCGCTTCAGCCGCAATTTCAGGTATTGCCAAAGGACTAACCGAGTCTGCCCTGTGTGCGTCAGCGTACCCAACAACGACTATTTTTATGCGTGAATCATAATCTCTTATTGCTTTGGAGATTTTACGCATAGCAAAGACAGCATCTTCTTTGGTTCTTACTCCCTGAAGTCCAGTCTTGATATAATCTACTCCCGTTGTTGCCGCGCCCAACGCAGCTAACGCGGTTGTTCCTGGATGATTTGACGCGTCGCCAAGCGTACAGCTGAGTTCCGTGGTGGGGGGTGTGATTGCTTTGATGCGTTTTATTATCCATGGGAAGCTGGCTCCCAAAGCACCCTCTTTGGGGTTCTTTACATCGATTATGTCGGCGCCTCCAGCGATGGCTTCAAGCGCTTCTTCTTCGTCCGCTGGGCTTATCAGCAGTTTCATTTCTGGTTCACATTGATGCGGATTTCCTTTGCGTTTAAATGTTTTGCTGGTGCAGGCAGCGTTAGGATACGCTTTTTAGGCAATATTGGCTATGAGCAAACCAGGATAACGAAGTTGAAGATAATTCCGGTACTTGACATACTCAACGGCTTTGCGGTACACGCCATCAGAGGTTTGCGCAAGGAATACAAACCGCTCAAAAGCATTATCAGCGTGTCATCTGATCCTTTGGAAGTTGCCCGCGCGTTTGAAAATCTTGGTTTTACTGAGTTGTACGTTGCGGACCTTGACGCAATATCTGGCGTCGATTGCAGTTTTTCCTCAATAAGGAAAATAGTTGATGGGAGCAACATTAGGCTGATGGTCGATGGGGGCGTGTCAGATATTAGACGCACTC
The DNA here is from genome assembly GCA_964632825.1 of uncultured Candidatus Bathyarchaeia archaeon. Classification (GTDB taxonomy): domain Archaea; phylum Thermoproteota; class Bathyarchaeia; order Bathyarchaeales; family Bathycorpusculaceae; genus UBA11855. The sequence continues at coordinate 23,878 of CAZWBY010000004.1, read as the reverse complement.
GAGAGTTGCTGCAAATGGGCGTGTCCAAGATTATTGTGGGAACAGAGACTCTCACCTCCATGGATTTTGTTGAAGAAGTGATTCGCTTCTTGGGAAGGGAACGCGTTTTGCTTAGCCTTGATTTGCGAAATGGGCATTTACTAACCAATCTTGGAAGTGACGTATCGACTGAGCCTTTGGTTCTCTTGAGAAGACTTTGTGAAATGGGACTAACCCAAGTTATCCTACTAGACTTGGCGAGGGTAGGAAGCGGAGAAGGCGCAAACACGGCTTTCTTGAGACATTTGCTCGGAGATTTCGACTTGAAAGTGTACGTTGGAGGAGGGGTTGGAAGCTGTGAGGATCTTTCACAACTGAAAGAACTGGGCGCCACTGGTGTGCTTTTGGCCACAGCTCTGCATTCAGGGGTTATTCGTGCAGGGCGCTTGGTCGAGGTTGGATTGGAGCTTTAGTTTAGCGCCGTCTTCATGAGGCACGCGAACCCTCCGAGTTGCTCAAGTCTTTTGCCAGCTGGAGAATCCGCCTTGATAATTCTTGTCTTGACTTTCTTGTTGGTAGCCACTTGGAGCAGTCTATTGAGCCTCCCTCTTTCGCGATGTTTGGTGAGATATTTGTCAGTTAGCAGCAAGTACTCGGCCTCATTGGTTCCTCTTGAAGGTAGGATCAGGTTTTCTGCCTCCTTCATCGAATAAAGAACAGCTTCTCTCGAACCGGACAGGTTAAGCTTCTTCTCCAGTAATTCGAGTAGGTTGGTTGTTTCCTCGGTTGTTGTTTTCTGGACGATTTTTTGGAAAGCGGGATTTCTCGCAAGATTTGTTACTTGGGCTAAGGATTTTGCCGACCCAGTCAGCTCGGCGAAAGCTACTTTGGTTGGTCCGTTTAGAAGCCAAGATTGGTGTTTTCCAACGTGGTCTCTGAAATCCATAGAATAAGTTGTCCTTGGAGGGGAAACCAGAATAACGCTTTTCACTCCCCCCTTGAAGGTAGGTCTGAGGGCGTTTACAATCTCCTCGTACAGGTTGTACAGTGCCTTTGCGTCCCCTTCGTTGCCTTTGATGTGAAGCGTAGATGAAGGTTTAACGACTTTGCTGAAGACGTTCCACAATGTAGCAGTTTTGGAATCGAAGCCTATTAGGACGGCAACTGCATAGCCGCGTCTGTAGTTTTTCTTCGGAGCCAACGTTTCACCTTGTCGAAAGCTGTTTCCTCGTGATCAATCTTGCCCGCTGTGTGCATATAGCTTTCGCAGTTATTGCTTTTCCAAGTGTTTAAGACAGCATGTTTAAGAACCGCCCAGGCGCGTTTCCTTGCGAGACAGAATGAACACCGTAGATTGCAAGCGTGATCTTGACAACAACCTTTCCAGGAACAGTAGGGTTTTGGCACTTTTCTTCTCTTCATGGTGCCCTTTTTGTCAGGAATTCTTGCCAACCTTTGACCGGAAAGTTAAGGAAAGTGGTTTTGGAGAGGTTCTCTACGTTCAAATCGATGATTACGATAATGCTCTATGGGAGGAATACTCTATAGACTACGTCCCCACACTAATCCTTTTTGAACACGGTACTGTTTCAAGCAGGCTCGATGGTAAATCCGGTCGCGGCTTAAGCGAAAAGGAATTTTGCGAATGGCTTTGCAGGCTCTAGTTCTTCTTAGTCTTCGGGAACAGCTATTCTGAGCCATGTTTTCAGCTTGAATATTCCGATTGAAATTAGAAAAGCAGCCAAGAGGTTTCCAGAAAATATCAGATTTGGAAGTGTCGCTTCTAAAGGGTTGGTTGCCATTGAGAGAACGACAGCCGAGAGCAGGTAAAGCAGGAAAAGACTTACTATGCATTGGATGACATGCATTATTCGTTTGCCCCGGTAGGCTTTGAGTTTTAGGAAACCTAAACCGCGTCTCACCATATTTGAAACGTCTGGTAGGTCATCAAGTACAAGCGCCAAACCACCCAGGAAGAAGAACCTTCCGACGTTTACCGATACTTCGGTTGTGTATGCTGTGAAAAGGTCTAGGATTGAAATGGGCACACAAAGTATTACGAATATGATGGCAAGGGTTAGCACGATGAACCCGTAGACATAGTGATGAAACCAAAGTCTTCCGGTTTTAACCCTGCCAACTAGAGTTGAGGGAAAAATATTAGCAATGGACGCTGGAATCAGCGCCCAAAAGAGTGTCCCGCTAACCAGGTATGGTTGGTAGAGCGCCCACTTGTTGATGTAGTAGCCCCTCAACAAGCCTATCGCGTAAACGATGCTCAAGAGCGAGTTGAAGATCATCGCTAGGCTGAGCAGCTTTTTAGCGTAGGGCGCGATTCTAGCAGCCAATTTGATATCCTCATTGTACTCGTTGGTTTTTTGAAGCAGTAAAATTGCAGTCTCGTGTTAGTAAAGCATTCGGGTCGTTTTTCGCTTTCCTCGTCGACGGACAAATATTGCGACTAGAACAAGCAAGGTTGCGATTGCAGCTATCAGAACGTACGTTAGCGTTGTGATTGAACTTGCTGCTTCCGGTTCCCACATGTTTGTCTTTTCCGCTATGGTAACCATGGTGAAATCGGCAAGGGTTGCGCTGCCCTCTACCGCTACCCCAGTATCTCTGTCCCAATACGTTGTCACTTCTGACGTAGTCAAGTAAACCAATGTCCGTTCAGCTCCTGCAATAGTTTTCTGCGCTGTCCCGTTTATTGTCACGTTTCCCTTGTTTTCGTCAAGAAACGTGTCCCCAGTTTTTAGATACGCAGGAATTATGAAAGCATCAATAAGGTGGCCTGTCTCGAGATTCAAGATTGTTGTTTGATCCTCTTGTCTCTGGTCGGGGAACTTGGATGTTATCCTTATGGTGATGTTTGCACCTTTGGTTTCCACGATTTCCATCCTTGCCCAGGTAATGCCGTGCCCTTCAGGCGGTTCTCCAATGTATGATACATTGTATTCGATCCAGTTGCCCTCTGTCACGCCAACCGTAACAGAAGCGAAGGCTTGGGAGAAAACGATACTTGGGCCTAATAAAACAAACAGAACAAAAGCAAACCAGGTTTTTTCCATATCACAGTCGCTTAGATGCGTTGCTTCATTGACTTTTAAGATTTGCCAAAGTAGTGGGTTGCCTCGGGGCTTAGAAGAACTGCTGGTGTGTTGGTCCTGACCCGCCTTTTGAAGTGTGTAAGCGTATCACGACAAGCATTTAAAAAGAGAAGAAAGAAAGGTGAACATCGCATTGCTCTGTTTTTGCCTTAACTTTGTCGGCAATTCCATTGGGCAAATGGGTTCGGAGCGCGCAGGTTATCGGTTGGCTGCTTTTCTAACTTCATCCTTTGCTTTGTTGAAGGCGTTCTTCATTTCCTCAGAAGCTGTAAGGAACGATTTTTCTAGCGTTTTTTCCATATCTGAAAACATCTCTTTATAGGGCAATGGAACTTTGGCTTCTGCGCCTCTTGCTGTTCTTACGCCACAATTAAGGCAAAAATTCGCATTCTCCGGAAGCTCGGTGCCACACTTGTAGCAAAACATATTTTCCTCACCTATACGACAAAAGAAAAGAGTTACTTAAAAGCTGTGCGCAACGATGTGTCCTTTTGCGGAGATAGTCTCTGCCCGCGCATAGACCGTGCGGTGGCTTTTTACGGTTCCATGCATTGAGTTACTCAGTGGTTGTGTGCCGGAAGACAAGACTGAATTCTCGCCTTTGCGTCAACTCTGTCTCGATGAGCTTTATCCCAGATAAAAATCGGTGAGAAAATCACTCAAAGCCCGTGTTCACATCGCTTTTCCAACGAATAGGTCTAATACTTCTTGGCAGTCCATGTTATCACCCAAATAGCCAAGATTGTTGCCACCTTACGTTGAATATGGCCCAGTTATCAGCAGGGGTGACTGCGAGAACTAATCCGCCCTAACTCGTATTGACGAGGATAATGCATTTGGCTCTAGAGTCCGCAGCAGTCTCTGTTTTTCCAAGCATTAATCTCTAGTTTGTAGCTAGACAGATTGGACAGGGTTTCTTTGCGTCCTCAGCCTCTTCGACCAACTTCTTCAAGCCAACGGCTTTCGCTTGATCGACGTTTTTTGCCTCAACGAAAACATGCCTTACCACGTCCGGACTTAGCAAATCATAGATGTGTTCATCTGATTTTGAGACTCGCTTTGCTGTAAGTCTGTAGCCGTGAGAAGGATGCAGCAATGATTCTAAACAAACAACGAAGCGCATTAGGTTTTCTCTCCCCGAACCACTTGAAGAACTTGCGTACTGCCAGATGCGAAGCAGGTGTAGAAAATGGACTAAACTCCCCCATCTGTAGATATGTACTACAGTTTACTTTATTGGTCAAGATCTATATAATATTTTTCGATAAAGTGGAGAATGTTCCTAACATTCGGTCACCTGCTAACCGAGAAAGCAACATTATGGAAGCATTAGAACCCTAAAGGTTAGACGCGCGGTTATCGTGAGAAGGACAAGTCGCAAAGGCTATATTCACGCCAGGGTTCACTGTTAATTGCCAGACAAAACGAAGCTGGGAGGTAGATGGGTTTGTTTGAGAAGATCCTCGTTCCTTTAGATGGTTCTGGGCATTCAATATATGCGCTAGAAAGAGCAATTCAAATAGCCAAGAAATTCAATGGAAAAATCACACTAATCCACGCATACACAACACACATGGCCTCTCTCCCTAAGGAGTACGCTCTTGCGGAAAGCACTTCTCCAATGGTTGAAGTTTCCGGTGATGCTGGAAAAAACATCCTTGCAGACGCCAAAGCCAAATCCGAGACAGAAGGCGTCCAAGTTGAAACAATATTAGTAGTGGGACAAGCTGTTGAGACTATAGTCGAAGCCTCCAAAAAGGGCAAGTTCGACCTAATCGTCATTGGTGCAAGAGGCCTAAGCCCAATAAAGGAAATACTACTGGGAAGCGTAAGCCACGGCGTTACAACACACGCCCAATGCCCAGTCCTCGTTGTAAAGTAACCAAAATGCGCGCAAACCTCGGTATAGAAGGCTGGTGCGTTGGACGTAACCCACCTTTTGTGAAAAGTGAACGCGTCAGCTAGCTAGCTTGTAGCCTGCACCTCAATTGTTATTCTGTCTTGGCTGTTCTGACTTGAACTTCTTCCATCTCTGGCAATCGCTTAAATTTTGGTTTGCGTAATCTTAACTTGATGTCCCAAGCTAGAAAACCTGGGCGACCACGAGAATGGGTCTTGAACGAGGAAATTGTTGAAGTTCATAGATTTGTGGCTCAGCTAAAAACAGAGAACCCTCAAGCACATTGGTCTTACATCGAAGGCTTGTTGAAGAAACAACTGGAACTAGTCGATAGAAAAGACCTCTTGTCAAAGATCGATAGGATTATTGGTTTAGTCAACCAAGTTATTCCAACGCCCCCGCGATGCATCTGCGGTCACAGGGTGTATTCTTACACTTACAACAGAGTGGAAAATGAAATGGAGCATTACTGGGAAGTCTTCGCTAGATGCGTGAACCCGGACTGCCGCTACATGCGAAGATACCTGCCAGATACGACCTATAAGTGGTCAAGGCCCAAATCCATAATAAAAGAGCTGGCGAAGATCCCGACCTTCTACGAGATGGATGGGCAACTCGTGGAAGACCCGAAAGGATAATTGTGTACTATATTATTGAAGACCAGTTCGCTTCTTTTGATGAGCGCGTTTGTGCTACGTTCATCTGATTTCTTTTCTTAGCCACTAATGACCTGTTTTGTCTTATCCTGCAACTATGAAATTTGTGGCTAAATTCGGGAAAAAGCAAGTTGGCGTTTGCGCACCTATGCTTGTGCTGGAAACGCGGCAGTAACCTTGGGCACGAATTACCACCTACTGTTTGAAAAAGGAGAATAGAGGCTAAAACTGGTTCCTCTCTTTGTTCTAAATTCTGGCACAGGATGTTCTGTTGCATAGAACTTTATACCTGCACCACACAGGTATGGTGGGTGTAGAGGGGAAATGAAGACGCCCATCATGATCGGCATCGCCGTTTTGGTATTGGCTGGGTTGATTGCCGGAGTTGGTTTCTATTATGCGTCTTTGGCTGTTCCTGCAGATCCTGGCCAGCACCCAGCAGATTCAAGTTCGCCTATTTCGTTTGGCCAGCTAAGAATCAACAATCTGTCGGCGTCTACGGAAGGGATTGTTTCTCTAAATGTCACATTGTATGATTATGATTCTGCAGTTGTTGACGCTGTGATCATCAATGGCACCAGCTATTTGTGGGGTGAAGGAAGCGCTCAGAACAGCACAATCTTCAAGGGGCAGACTGAGAATTGGAGCAAGAACATTGGAGGTCTGAATCCGGGTGACAGAATCCAAGTGACGCTTCAGGCAATTCCCGAGACGGCGACCGAAACCGCAACGGTTAACCAGTTGCCCAGTGCAGACGCTCCAGACGCGCCGGACGAGCCCGAGGTTCCTACTCTTCCAAGTTACTTTTATGATTACTATTCTGGCGTTGGCTTGTTCGATCGAGG
>CAZWBY010000004.1:16221-17291 GCA_964632825.1 uncultured Candidatus Bathyarchaeia archaeon | reverse complement strand
TTCGTACATTCTCACTTACGATGCGCAGGGTCAGCCCAGCTACAGACCGATAATGACCTTCAGGGAAGAAGTGTGGACCCAAACCCTCACAGTTAATGAGTCACAAAACCCAGCGCCCTCAACAACTTTCAAAGTAGTAGTCAATTCAGCTCCATTCTCAGACCTCGCGGTGCCATTTGACGTGTCGTCTGATCTGACCAGAGAGAAAGCCCAAAAGATAGCTGATGCAACCTTCGTACACGTGAAAGGCGAAAAGGCGCTTTTCCGGTTAGATGATTTGACTTTCAACGAAGGGCAAATAACTGCGCGGTACACCTGGGGATTGGATGAGAACGACATGGGTCACACATTCGAATTGGCCGCAGACCTGAAAACTCTGCAGATTACGGTTACCCACTGCCGTTGAGGATGCACCTGAAATCAGGGAGCGGGGAATCTGGAGGGCTGGCGGCAGCGCTTGGTGGCGAGATTTCTCCAGTCTCTCATGCAAAAAAAGAGGAGGAAGATATGGATTTTCGTATCCTCCACGGTTTTGCTGGGCTATAGTTCTAGATTCTCGGTGGTTTCCGGAAGTAGCGTGAGCCAGCTACTACTACAAATGACGACAATAGCACGGCTACTCCTACCGTTAAACCTTCAGGAATAGTGACATCTACGGTGAGGGTTGCAACTGCGCGGTTTCCGCCTGTGTCTATTGCCGTGACGTTGTAGCTTCCGTTTGTCACGGTGGGAACGGTGATTGATGTTGCGAATGTGCCTGAGGCAGTTGTGGTTACTCCGGCAGCTGGAGTCGCGTTATACTGATAGCTGATGTAGGTTGCGGTGTAGTTCGCGGCTATGCCTGTGACGTCTACTGTGGTGCTGCGGCTCCATTGGCCTGTAACATAGTTTATTGTGCCCATAGTGCTGCCATCATATGACCAAGTCGTGGTCCCATCTCCTCTATCGGTATATGTTGATACTATACCGGCGCCGCCTGCAGTGGTGTCTGATGTCAAAACGAAGGAGCCTGGTTTGATTGGGTACTTGGAGATTCTGCCAGACCAAGTTAAACCGTCAGCCGTGCCATT
>CAZWBY010000004.1:0-16121 GCA_964632825.1 uncultured Candidatus Bathyarchaeia archaeon | reverse complement strand
TCTAATAAGCTAAAGCAAACCATCATGTTTTGGAGACGAACAGCGTGAAAGTTCTCTTCATCGAACCACCGAAGGACATATGGTTCATCATGGGCGAGTACTTGCCGCCGCCTTATGGCATTATTCAGCTTGCTGCATATCTCGAAAGAGAAGTAAAGGGTGTGCAACTGGAGATCCTAGACTGCAACGCTGAGAAAGTAGACTGGAAAAAAATGGAGAAAAGGATCGCCTCCTCCAAACCCGACATCGTCGCCTCAAGCTCTCTGGCAACATGCAACACCTACGCCGTAGCAAAGACTCTGGAGACAGCAAAGAGAGTGTCTCCTGACGCTTTGACTCTTGCCGGAGGGCAACACTTTACGGCCACCGCTCAGCAGAGTCTCGAGGCCTACCCAGAAATAGACCTCGTAGTAAGAGGAGAGGGCGAAGAAACACTCAAAGAAATCGTAGAACAATCCGCCCAGAAAGAAACTCTCCCGGGGATCAAAGGCATATCATTCCGGCAGAGCGGAAGAATCGTTCATAATCCATCGAGGCCGTTGATTGAAGACCTAGACACTCTTCCCTTCCCTGGATACCACCTCGTTGAAGACCTTGTTCAAAAGTATCACTTCCCGATAATGGCGGGTGAGAAAGCACCATATGCCCTTATTGAAGGATCACGTGGTTGCTCGCACGAATGTACCTTCTGCACTCAGTGGCGCCATTGGCATGGCAGGTGGAGAGTAAAATCACCAAAACGCATTGCTGATGAAATGGCATACTGCGTTGAAAAGTTTGGAAGCAAATTGGTTTGGCTGACCGATGACAATTTCGGCTCCGGAACTCGACCCGGGGAAATCGCTGAAGAGATAGTTAAACACGGATTGCCAGGTGATGCCAGGTGGTTTGTTCAAGCCAGATGCGACGACATAATCAGAAACAAAGAAACACTGCCTAAACTGAGGATCTCTGGACTCAACTGGGTTCTTCTAGGAGTAGAGAACTCGAATCCTTCAACACTTGAGGGCTTCAAGAAAGGAACAACTCCTCAGGATGCAAAGACGGCGGTTAGACTCTTGCAGGAAAACAACATCTTTGCTCAGGCAATGCTCATCATAGGCCAAAGAAAGGACACACATGAGACAATCAAGCAGCTCAGAGAGTTTGCGAACGAACTCGACCCCGACCTCGTCATGTTCAGCCTTTTAACTCCATTTCCAGGAACAGAAATCTTTTCAGAAGCCGAACGAAACGGTTGGATCGAAGATCACAACTGGTCCCGCTACGATATGATTCACGCTATAATGCCTACAGAAACCCTGTCTCTCCAAGAAGTCCAAGAAGAGCTTTACCGATGCTACAGGTCCTTCTATGGCTCGTGGACCCGACGGCTAAGGGGAGTTTTCTCTACAAACCCGCTTAAACGAAAAGTCTTCTGGCACATGGCTCAAGCCAGCGTACTAGGGCAAATCAAGTCTCTCTTCTAGGCGAATTGACCTTGTCTAAATCAAACGAGGCGTCAAGTTCTTTGTTGAAAATTGCCGTCGTTATCTCTATTCTTGGTCTTGCAATAATCCCGGTGCTACTCCAACAGTCCAATAAGCCACTCACTGATGTTGCCTTCAGCAGACTCTTGGTCGGTTCGCTGTACACCGTTCTCTGCGTACTCGGAATCTCTGCCGTTTTTTACCCGAGAAAATGCGAAGAATCTTTCATTGCCAGAACACAGTCAAAAACCTCCAAAAACACGCTCGGCGAACCAGTATCAAAAGCAGTGCCTTTACAAGGTCATCATCCAGACTGCGAGGAATTCTCGACCAATCGAATCAATCTTAGGCAATATGTCTTGTGCGCAGCCTGCACGGGTCTACTTGCAGGAGCCATAGTCTCCCTCACAGGAGCCCTGCTCTACTTCTTTATTGGAGTGGAATTCATACCAGCAGATTCCAGAATTCTCCTGATTGGCTACGCCGGACTGTTCGCGGGTCTGGCGCAATTCAAGTTCCATGGGTATGCCAAGATGATAGCGAATCTCTCTTTTGTGCTCGGCTCACTAATCACCCTGATAATCGCAGACTTGCAAGGTGGGAGTCTCTTGATCGACCTCTACGTCTTTGGTTTGATAATCTTCTTGCTTCTGACAAGAATCCTAATCTCTGAATGGAACAACTCCAGAACTTGTGTTAAGTGTGAAACCTGCAGACTAATTTGAATATAGTCTTAGTATCTGCTGCGCCTATACAATGCCCCGGCCAAGATCAGAACGCCAAAGATAATGATTATCAGAGGCCACACGGGTATGTTTATGCTGTACATTGTTTGCAGCATCATCGATACGCCTAGTAGGATTATTATGACTCCGAATACTATTGCGGCTATCATTCCCCCGTTTGGAAGACCAAAGCACTCTTTTTCCACGCGTCTATAGTGTTCCCGTTCGCTTCCCCGGTATCGCTCACCCACAGTGTACAAGGGTGTCCCGCAATTGGAGCAATTTACAGCGGTATCAGCGTTCTGTGTCCCGCATTTACTGCAATAAACCATAGAGGTCACTCTTAGTTTCTTTAATTACCAAGCTTGTTTAAGGTTTGCGGTATTGCTGACGGTTCAACGGTTGCGCGAATGTTGGGACCTGCACCCCGAAACTCGGAACTTCCAAAGGGTCTTTGCATTTCAACTGGATATCAAGAATACTTGTAGCGTGATTCCTTTAAGAACGCTTTTATCTTCCGTTGGAAAGCCTAATGTAGGAGAATGATTAAGAATGGATTTCAAGGGCAGCCAGACTGAAAAGAACCTTCTAGCATCCTTTGCGGGCGAATCGCAAGCACGAAATCGGTATACTTTCTTCGCAAGTCAAGCCAGGAAAGAGGGGTTTGAGCAAATCGCTGGGATATTCGAGGAGACAAGCGACAATGAAAAAGAACACGCCAAACTCTTCTTTAAGCTTCTTCGAGGCGGAACAGCTGAAATAACTGCATCCTACCCAGCAGGCATAATCGCGTTGACGGCTGACAACCTCAAAGCCGCAGCCGAAGGAGAGAAACTTGAATGGGGAACGCTCTATCCAAACTTTGCTGAGACCGCGGACAAGGAAGGTTTCCCAGCAGCGGCAGCAACTTTTCGGGGAGTGGCGAAAGTGGAAGCATATCACGAACGCAGATACCTGAAACTTTTAGAAAACGTAAACAATGGGCAAGTCTTCAAGAAGAGTCAACCCATCAAATGGAAATGCAGAAACTGCGGTCACGTCTTTGAAGGCACCGAAGCGCCAGATAATTGCCCAGTATGCGCTCATCCGAGGAGCTTTTTCGAGGTCTGGATCGAGAACTACTAGAGTAGTACTCTCTACTTTTTTCTTTTATTAGTAATAGCTGTCTGGTTTTGCGACTTTTGTGATAATCAGGGAGGTGACTAATAATTCCTAATGGTGGACGGGCCGGGATTCGAACCCGGGGCCTCCACGATGCCAACGTGGCGATCGTACCAGGCTGATCTACCCGCCCAAAGCATGTTTCTGCTGAAGATTTACCTCCAACATTGACCTATAAGCGTTTCTTATGCGTAAAGAAAGAGAAACTAGTTGCCAGCTGCTTCTCGCCTAGAGTTGTGTTTCTTGGCGAATAAATTCTAATCGTATTTCTTTATGCGGATCATCTTTCTGTAACTGCGAAGGTCTTCAGAAACCGACTTGAGCATGCGCAGTTCTTCCATTGTTTTTTCGAATTTCGCTATTTCTTCATGGACTTTGTGTATTGTTCTTTCTTTGCTCATGCCCTTTGACACAGCTTGGTTTTGTATGTTGGAGGGCTGTCATTGTTTGTTGGCTGTACCAATTTGCCAATCCGTCATCGAGGAGAAAGGAGAAGGCTTCGAAAACGGAAAAACCTTGTTGGCTTATTTGGTGTGGCCTTCAACCTCTAGTTCCCTCCAACTACATCGGAAGACTTAAGATATAATAATCTTATAAAGATTGTGAATTATAGCTAAAACAAGAAACCGAAAAATGCTTAACTTAAAGCCAAGGCGCCTTCAAGCATTTTCTTCTCTGGAATATCAAGCTGCTTGGACAACCACACTTTCAAAAGAGAAGATAATTTTGGAATCTCGCCACTGTAGGTCATGACCTGATTGCCCTTCAAGGCGTCAGCTTGAAATGTGCGGTCAGCGTCTTTCGCCATAAAAGAGACAGTATCAGATTGAGAAGCTAGACCCAGAAAATCCTCCCACTGTTTACATCTCACAAGAACTGGTCCCCCATGCACGGTCATCGCGGGGACAGTCTGGCCCTTGAAATCAGCTTTTGCAGTAACGACTGGTCCTTGTTGAGGAGTAGACAAGTAGCTAACAAGGCTGGAGATTTCGCTTTGCAAGCCTGTTATGCGGTCCTCGACTTTTTCGACTTTGCTGCTCAGTTCTCCTGTTGCTCCTAGTTGCTCCGTAACGTTGCCTAGTTCATTGATCAGTTTGTCAAGATCTTTCTCGTGCTCTTTCAAAACGTTGACAATGAAGTCTAGAGCTTCTAGTGCTTCGTCCTTTGATGGTTGTTTCTTCGACATGCTGATCCCGTAGTGCACTGATAGTTGAGTACCCGCATCTGTAGATAAACGTAGCGAATCCCAAAAACGAATCCGTACAGAGACACAACCGTACGTATTAGCAATATGCACAACATCAATACGCATTTGAATAGTATTATCCAGAAATTGGAAAGCGTGATATTCGGTTTGCATGCTGCTTAGAACAGCGCGATTCTCTATGGAACGGTTCCTTTGTTGCGCTACCGCGGGTTCCAAACACACTTGATGGCGTCTTGCGAGCAGGCCATCACGCAGGGAGAATCACCGTTTTCAGGCTTGCACGAAGAGCATGTGTACTTTATCTTCTTTCGATGTTGCTCGGTTACGGCAGCGACAGTTTTGTCTTCCAGATCAATCAGCAGCGTAGTCATCTCCAAAGCCTTCTGAGGGCACTTTTCGATGCAGTTTCCGCAACCGTTGCACTTTGCAGCGTCAATTACAACGTAGAACTCGCCAGAACCGTCGGAATATCCATAATGAGTGATTATGACCTATCAATCCCTTAGCTTTTCTGAGTTTTCTCATACAGCGCTTTGCCCAACAGAGCGGCGCCAATTGCCCCTGCCGCCATCGGGTCCAACCCATCGCCTCGCCAGTCAGGAGTTGGGAGAGTCTTAATTCCCAGTATGTTTTCGATTCTGGTAACGATGCCGACGTTTTTCGACTGCCCGCCTGTTATGACAAGCTCTCTCTCGAGGCCAACCCTGTTTATTAGGTTAGCCATCCTGACTGCCATCGCTCGAGTGTAAGCGGCCAAAACTTTTTCTTTTGACCATCCTTTTCGCAGCAAACCCATGGCTTCGGTTTTTGCGAAAGCAACACAAGTACAGCTGACAGGTTCTGGCTCGGTATCAATGTCTAGCGACACTTTGCCTATCTCTTCGATAGGGATCTTGAGCAGGTCTGCAAAGACTTCCATTCCTCGCCCTGTGCCAGCAGCACACTTGTCATTCATTAGAAAAGATGCGACTCTGCCTGTCTCATCAATTCGAATCGCTTTTATGTCTTGGCCACCAACATCCAGAACCGTTCGGACGCTGGGACCCCAAATGTAGTTCGCGCCTTTTGCGTGGCAAGCAATCTCAGTTATTGCCTTGTTTGCCATGGGCACGTTTACTCTGCCGTAGCCAGTTCCCACGATGTATTTCAAATCACTGGTTCTGAGACCCGTGCCCTCCAAAGCCCAATTGAGCGCTTTTGTCGCGCTTTCCGGACTGTTGGAACCGGTTCGCATTACTCCCCATGAATAGATTTCGCCGTCAATCATTATCGCGGCTTTTGAGCCGACGGAGCCCACATCGACGCCGGCAGTGATTAATTCTTTGTTCTTGAATTGTCTATCTGAAAGAACCCGGTGGTATTCTTGCCAACGCCAATATTCAACGTCTTCCTTCATTACTCTGGACCTACCTAACGCGGCTGGCTGCTATGAGAGCTGCTCCCAACGCTCCAGCAAACTCTGGGTACTCAGGTATCAAAACGTCAACCCCAAGCTTCCTTTTAAGTGATGCGACAAAACCGACGTCTTTGGCGGCTCCTCCGACAAGCACAACTTCGGGGGTTAAGCCTAGCCTGAAAATCATAGATGAGACGCGGTCAGCCATTGCGTCAAAGACAGCTCTGGCAATCTCGGGTTTTGACTCTTGCCTGTGAATCAAGGTTACAACATCGGACTCGCCGAAGATTACGCATGAAGCGTTTATGGGACTGGCTCGCTCAGCTTTGAGTGAAAGCGGACCCATTTCCTCGAGTTTGACCTCCAGCGCCCTGGCCATCGCCTCTATAAAAGCGCCTGCGCCAGCAGCGCATCGCTCGTTGACCACAAAGTCTATCATCACTCCACGGTCATCGCATTTCACTGCACGGGCTTCCTCGGCGCCCACATCGATAATTGTTCTTCCTGCGGGGAACAGCCAGGCTCCGGCTTTTGCGTCAGCTCCCATCATGCTTGTTGTGCTGTCTGAGACTAGCGCCATCTCCATGCCCGAACCCGTGGCAGTAACTTGGTCCAGATCAGATTTTGTTAGCTTGGCTCTGGCCAATGCTTCTGCAAGAGTCTCCTCCGCAACTTTTGAAGTCTCAAACCCGGAGAAGGCTTTGCTGCGAGCCAACACTTTTCCATCTTTTAGGATAACCGTTTTCACGCTTTGAGTTCCCATGTCTATTCCTGCAGTTATCATTCTGCTTACCCCTAGAAGTCGGCTCGTGCTGTCAGCATTTCGAGAAAGGCTTCGACTCTTGTTTTCATCTGTCCAACGTCTTCGCGGGTGTATTCTGTGTCCAAGTAATAGACAGGAATGTTGAGGCTATCGAGAACTTTCTTCACTCGTGAATACTCCATTGCGTACAGCATGCAACCGCGAACTACGTAATATATTACTCCGTTAACTTTCCACTCTTTGACCTTGTTTAGCAGCCAGTTAATGCGGTCCTCATTTCCGTCTTTGGAAGTGAAGCATGGGCAAGTTGACGCCATCAAATATCTCTCCGAGATTCCGTGAAGCATGTCATCCATAGACCACTCGTCGATTCCGACTGGGTCATTAAGCAGTCTGTCGCTTGAGCACAATTCGTCGGCAACCAAAACCCCCTGGGGAGAGGCTTCTTCAACAAGTGAGGGGAGTTTCCAGTTATCTGGCCAAATCATAGGTGTGCCAGTGACCATCACTCTGGGAGTGTCTGGTGGGCAAGCCCAGATCTTGTCCTGAACCCTCTTGTCAAGCTCGTCACAGAGGGCTTCGGTCTTCTCGATCCAGCGTTTTATGTCGTCCCACATGAATGCCTGATTAGCCAACATGGCGTCTCTGCCCATTATGACAGGAGGTCCCTTTCTCAACTCCTGCAGTCTCCGGAAAGTTCTCGTGGCTTTGTGAACAAGCTCTATTGAGGCTTTTAGTTTCTTCCGCGTAATTTTGTTGCCCGTGAGTTTTTCAATGTAGTCTTTGGCTGTTCTGATCTCCTCGTTCCAGAAGCGCAGGGACTGTGCTGAGTCTTTCACGCGGGGAAGGGGCATGGTGAAGATGGGCTTGTAGTCACTTAGGATCTCGCTTTCTTTGGTCATCCCGTCGCAGGTTAGCACGCTGATTAGCGCGTCGCTAAGCTCGAGATATGGCGACAGTCCAATCATTTTAGCGCCTATTGTTGATCGAACCATTGGGCATACTTCGACTGGAACGACTCTGTCGCCGATTTTTGAGGTGTCATACCAGCCGGAGTTGACACGGACTGGGATGGCGTCTGCGGCCAGAATCAGCTCTATTGGTGCGAAGTTGCAGAAGTATCCGATTACTTTGGTCCCGCTCTGTTTTGCTGCTTGTATCTCTTTCTCTCTTTGACCGAAAACGTCTGCTATTTCGTCGAAATACTTCATGGTTTCGGGGCGATTTTTGGATGTTTTCTTCATTCTTTCGATGTTTTCCGCTATCGTTTTCTGGGAAGCAGCTTTGATGGTGTTTCTCAGTTCATCGATTTCTTTCTGAGGCATCTCAGGTGCGAATCTCTTTTTGTCGGTTTGGGTTTTCATTCAGTTTCCTCAATCGCTTGTTGATGGTTCCAACCAATTTCGAGATTTGAGTATGGTTTTTCTCCCCATCTTTACGTTCAGGCAGCTTTGTTCTGGACACATTTCGACGCATCTCAGGCAGAGCATGCACATGGATGTGGCTATTTTTCCACCTTTCTGGTCATAGATCTCTGTCACCTGTACCGGGCAGACTCTCTTGCAGATCCCGCATTTAGTGCATTTCTCTTCATCCTTGTTAATATGCAATACTGGTGCCCACTTGAATCCTCTGAACCGATTGACTATGGCAAGCGAGGATCCTGTTGGGCAGAATCGGCACCAGAATCGTCTGAAAATTAAAGCCCCAAGAACTGTGAGAACAACAAAGATTATGGCATTGACTGTGGCATAAGTTTCGCCTGAGTAGTCTGCTATTTCCTGAAGATAGGGGTAACTGAAGTTGATTTCATTGATTATCAGCTGTCCCTTCCAGGGTACGATTAATGGTATAAGCGGAGAAAGCAAGACGTGCAAGGGCTTGAAAGGACCCACGAAGAACAGTGCTTGGGGATACAGTCCTGGATCGATGGAAGTGAGCAGGAAAGGCAGGGCGAGGAAGAAGACAAGAAGTAGGTACCTGAGTCTGTGAAGGGCTAGGTTGAGGCTTCTCTGGAGATTTCTATGCCGGATTTTCGTGGCTTTGCGAACGAGCGTCACTAGGTCCTGGTAAAATGCGAAGGGGCAAAGCCATCCGCAAAAAAACCGTCCCAAAAACAGCGTCATGGTTAGGATTATGCCCAGCATGAGGAGCAGCCAAAGGGGGTGAGTGAACAAGTAGAAGATCGTTACGAGTGAGGTTATTTGGACGAGAAACCTGAGGTATGTTATCCTTGCAGTTCGGTTTTTTTTCCAGATCGCGATTGCCAGCATTCCTGCTATTGCGAGTCCGGCAAACACCGTTAACTTCAAGATTTCCCCAAGGAGTTCCAGGGCCATTTTTCCGCCTTCCTAAGGATATTTTGCCATTAGGGTCGTGAGCAATGTGCCAGACCCTAGAATAATAAGGGTTGCTCCGCCTAGTAGGGCGATCCATTTGCGAAAGAGTGGTGCCTTGTTGAGTAGCCAGCCGGTTGCGCCTGCTAGGAGCAAGAGAGGTGATAGTGCAGTTCCGAGACCGAACAATATTGCTAAGAGTAGGCTGTCAATGGGAGTGGCAAACGCCAGGGAATAGACGAGAAGCGCAATCAACGCAGGACAAATCACGAGGCCTCTTGATAGCCCAAGGGAGAAAGCTCGAATGTCAAATCTTTTGGCAATTTTGTTTGGTTGGTTTTTTTCCGCGTTTTCTTGAAATTCGCACTCGCTAGATCTGCTTTTGAGGATTATGTGCGCTCCGATTACGATGGTTACGATTCCGAACGCTATTGAAGAGTATCCTTGGAAAGGTGCGAGCGATGTCTCGCTCACTACCATCCTGAACATGCCGCCAAGAGCTCCTATCATACCTCCAACAACAGCATACGCGGTTATTCGCCCTGAATTGTATGACAAGGTGATCAGGATGCTTCTGCGGAAGCCGGCGCCCACGCCGGCTATGTAGCAGGCTATGTATGGAAGACATGCAGAAGTACAAAACGCTAAACCGTACAGGAGTCCTGTTCCAAATGCGGCGAGATACGGATTTGGGATTCCTGGCACGAGTGACATTGTTGAATTCTCTTGGGTTTTGGATAATGGAAATGAAAAGTTAAACATTTAAAGCTTGCACAACAAGTTTCGTTGGCAAAACCAATCGTTTTGAGTGCAGCGAATGCTCATAAAAGCGGAAAAAGACTAGAAAGGTTCGATTTCTCTTGTGTTGTAATCCACCAAATAGTTGCTGTGGAGTTCGTAGGGATAATTCTCAGGCGGGTTGTAAGGAAAGCCGCTCATGCTTTGGAACGGCAAGGGATCGGTTGAAAAGCCAAACCCAAATCCCCAATTGCCATATTCGTCCTTGAACCAGCAGTTCACGAAGAAGAAGTAATCTCTTACCATTCCTGTCGCGGGTGGTTCGAGGTTGCCGGTTGGAAACTCGAGAGTGACTGCGTCTCCCTGTCTGCCAATTATAAACTCATCGTCTGCTTTTAGCGCTAATTCCGTGACATCGCCATAACGGGTGAAGTTACCAACGGAGTTTGAATATGTGCTGAACCATTGGTCTAAGCTGGCTTGTGGATAAGTCTTCTCAATGACTATGCTTTGCTGAACTGATGTGTCTACCCCAATGTAGTCGAAAGTGACATTCCAGAAGTTGTTGATCCTTATCTGGTAGTTGTTCGTTGGGAAGAGACCTGTCAAATCTACAACAAACGTCCTAGGAACGCCGCTTGAAGGCAACGGAAACTGCCTGCTCCAAGGAACGCTTATCCAACCTCCGTTTTCAGCTTTGACTTCCATGTATGGTGGTGGAGTGATTTGTGTCCCGTTAGGCAGTTGGCCAGAGTATGCCGCGTCATAGAATTGGTTGAGCCATGTGTTGTAATCAGCGCCTTCTCCCCAATCGACGACTGCCCTGACCACGAGCTTGATTTCCTTTGCTTGGGAAAGATCGCCTAGGTCAAGTGTCAGTGTATTCCATTGGATATTGTCCCATGAGGTGCTTTGAATGCCGTTTATTCCAGGAGTGAAGATGTCGTCTGTATTCGAGATTTGAGACAGAACGCTCTGTCCTTTTTCATTGTATGCAGAGACTGGGGAGAGTCGACTAGTGCTGACGGTGTAGATATTTCCCATGTAATTCGGGTCAAGATATTGTTCTACCATGGTTGAGTACACTTCGACGTCAGCTGGGTGATCAACAACCACCATGTAGGCTGAATCTAGGTAGAAGATTTCGTCCCACATTTGCGTTAACGTGACAAGATAGCTGCCTTTGTCAGTCTGCAGCAGGTCTCTGTCTATTGGAATATAATCCCAAGGGTGGTTTCTGTAGAAAATGATTGATCCGTCTGAATTCATGTAGTCGATGTATCCCAGCCAACCGTGATTTGAGACTTCAGACACGTACGAGTATCCTGTTCCGTTCCAGACGAATAATGAAGGACATGAGTCGCCTTTCTCATAGTACGCAACCAAGATTGTTGGCTTGTTCAATGTTATTGTTCTGGTGGGGCTGGTCATTCCGTTTTCCCAGTAGAGAAATGGGTGTGTACCAGTGGTATCCGTACTTGGAAACGAGATTGTGTATTCTCCTTCGGGCAGGGCTACAATGTAAGGTGTCCTCTGCTTTTCGCCATTTAGGGTGAATTCGGCGTATCCTTCATCCGGAGTTGGAGTTATGTATACAGTCAGTGTGCGAGTTCCCACCGGTACTATTTTGAGAGTTCCGAACAATGTATTTACCTTGACTTTGTGGGATCCTTCGACTGTCAGATTGAACGTGAATTCTACAGTTGTGCTTGCGCCTGGATCAAGTGCTATGATTTTGGCTTCTGAAAACTTGTCATCGATGTACGACTTGACAGAAAGAGTATCCGCCTCAGCTCCGTTGTTGCTGGCGACGACTGTGACATTGATCGGGTTTCCCACCCATGCTTCACGCGGATTTATGGTGAGGCTGGACAAGACGATTGAACTATCTTCCGGGAGAGCCGCTTTGATTTGATATCGACCTTGCAGCTCGCCGATTCTTACCGTGTAGTTTCCTTCAGCGGTTTCTGTGGCTGTGAACTCTATCCTCTTGGATTCGCTTGCTAGCACGGCAACCGTTTGGTTTTCTCTAAACTGATTGTTGACCGTCAGGTTAGCAACGTAAGCGCCTTCCGTTTCGCCTACATTAGTAATGTTTAGTCCGATAGTGATGGGTTCGCCGAGGTCTGCTTCAGCAGGGTTGATTGTCAGGTCTGAAATTACGAAACTGGCTGGTTTGGGCAGAAACCCGCCTTGGCTCTGAAAATAGAAATAAGTTCCTGCAGCAGCAGCTACAATTATTATGTCGATCAAGAGTATGGCTTTCAGTTTCGACAAACCTTGACGGGAGTGCATTGTATAATCCACTTTTACTGAATTCCCAAATATGTCCGTGTTCCATTTAAACAATTTGGCAAGGCTTCCGAAGTGTCTGTGCAAGTTTTTCTAACAGGAAAAAGCGAAAGCCTCAACCAGCTGATGGCTGCTATTTTCAGGAAAGTTTGGCTCTCTTGATGTGTTTCTTGTGGTTATTGTGCAAGGTGTTTTGCCAGAGTTTCAAAGAACAAGTCTACACGTTCTCCCGCCCGACCAAACTCCATCATAGCGGTTATTGTTGTGACTGGTGTCTCGATCGTGATAGTGACTCTCGATGTTTTCTCATCTACCGAGCTTGTAATGATCAGGAGAGTTGAGCTGAACAACATGAATCCTGACTTTGTCTGAACCTTGATCTGGTGCTTGTCTTGGTCAATTTCTTGGGCAATCCACTCGAGGCTTTCCAGAACTCTGGGAATCGTCTCCCAGACTTTGCCTAACGAATAGTCTATTTCGACGGTTTCTTTTTCTCTTCGGAGATAAGCCATTGTTTCACTCAGAATTTGATTTCAACATGGTACTATTAGACAATTGTGCCTGTATCTTTGCGATGATGAGTTTCACACTTCCGCAAGATATTGAGACAGCAAAATCCTCGGCTTTCAGTGCTTAGCGTCCTTTTCTCCCTAGTAGTTTTTTCAAATGCTTCTTCTTCGGGAGTTTGGGCTTCTTGACTCGCTGAGCATCTGCTGCCAAATCGATTCCTAATTGTTATGTGAAAATGTGGTTTATTAAATCTAACCTGTTTACCGAGTCTGGTTGCGATGAAAGCAGTGCTTCCGTTTTATTGAAAAGTAATATGCAGGTCTTGCTTAATAGAATGAGCTGTAGTACATATCTACAGATGGGGAGAGTTTTATCGATTTTCAACACATGCTTCGTATTTGACAGCGTGCGAGTTATACAAACAAACTGCGGAGAGAAACAGTAATGCGTTGCGTTGTTTGCTTAGAGTCATCTCCATATCCTTGTCGCGGCTACATACTTACAGCGAAACGAGTTAAAAAATCAGATGAGCACATCTGGGATTTGTTGAGCCCTGACGTTGTCAAGCATGTTTTCGTGGAGGCGGAAAACATCGACGAAGCGAAAGCCGTTGGCTTGAAGAAGTTGGTCGAAGAAGCTAAAGATGCTAAAAAGCCCTGTCCAATTTGTCTATCCACAAATTAGCCAGAGACTAACGCTCAGATGGCGCGTCGGTATTCTTTCCCGCAAAGCCCTTAGCTTGTGCTTCGGACTCCTGCAGTTTTTCCATAGGTTGTACGGCAGGCAAGGAGACCTTTGGTTGAAATGTCCAATTGGTTCTAACGGTTACAATGCAGGTTTTTCTCCAACTGAAAGAGGAAACGTGTATAGTCTGCCTGTTGCTTTTCATTCCCTACCCAATCAGCCAGTAGAGTCCCAGTTACTATTGTGGATAGTACTACGAAGATAACTGTTAACGCAAATGTTCTTCCCTTCATAAGCATCGATATTAGGATAAGCTTTTTGTCTGAAAGGATTTTTTGTAAAGGTTTCTTGACAAAGTCTTAGTAAAGGTTTCTTAATGGAAATCGCTTTAAGGCTGCAGAGTCACTGCAGTATTCGATGAAGTATGAGAGTATTTGCCGCCTTAGTTTTGGCAAGCCTTACAGTCTGTGTTTCAGTCATGATCTTACCCGCGCTTGCTTATGGCGAGGTTTCGGTTGGTGTCAAGAAAGGAGATTGGATTGAATATACTATTACCATGGCGGGACCACCTTTGGATCCAATACGCAATCTTACTTGGTATAGGGCAGAGATTTTAGAGGTTGATGGTGCATGGTTCCAAGTAAACAAGACTGCCCTGTCGGTGAATGGCGCCCTCTCGAGTTCTGTTTGGAATTTTAACTTGGCTGAGGGTCAAGTTCGAGGATGGGTAATAATTCCTGCGAACCTTGGCACGGGAGACACATTTTTTGATGCCGTAAAATCGCTTAACAATACTATTGAAGGGGAAGAGCAAAAAACACTGCTGGGCGCAAGCCGAACCGTGACGCATGCAAGCGACCCTGGAAAGGTCTATATGGAATGGGACAAAGCTACTGGCGTTTACGTACACTCCGAAGACGACACTGGCGACTATACCGTTATGATGAACGCTATTGCTACAAATATGTGGAGTTCTCAGACTCAGGGGCAGAGCCAGACAATGTTCTTATTGTTGGTTGCAGGCATAGTGCTGGCATTATTGATTTTGACTTTGGTGATGTTTGTTGTACGAAGAAAGAACTCTTAGCGTATTCGCTTTGCAGTTATTGGAATTATGGCTATGATGGCATCTGTTTTATTTGATAAATAGAAGAATTATGAAACGTAGAGAGCCTGGTATAAACTAAGAAATTAGCATCAACACACCTTTTGTAAAAAGGTAGCCAAAAATGGCATTGCAGGGGGAAATGAGCGCTCGCTTGACAATGGTGCGGGGGGTGGGATTCGAACCCACGAACCCCTGCAGGATAGGCTCCTGAAGCCTACGCCTTTGACCTGGCTCGGCGACCCCCGCACGGTCTACATCTCCCGAACTAGTGGGTCTTGTGGTATTCAGCTATTGGCGTTGCCCACGTGCTAGCCACGGTTGTCTTCTTCAGATTAGTTTTCGGCTATTTGTTCTTTGTGAATGCCTTCATGATCTCGAGTTTTTTAGTTGAGGAATTGCCGAGTTGTGAGACTTCATTATCACTACTTGACGTAAATTCTTTTTGTCCAAATAGATTTTTAAGAGCATATGATCTCAAGACTTTCAGAGCGAAGCAAGAATGCAGTTTGTTCCATGGCAATTCATCGCTGACTGGAAATGCGATTCGTGCGGGATTTGCTGTCGACGATACAGCGTAGTGCTGAATTTCCAAGAATGGCTCAGAATCGTAAAGACATACAGCATGGAACTAACTGCCTCTGACCTGACAAGACTCTACATAAAACGGAAGAATGACGGCACTTGCTCTTTTCTTTGTGACTTCGCAACCTCCAGTTTTTGTGGATTGCAGCACATGAAGCCTGAAGCATGCAAGTTGTGGCCGTTCAAGGTTCTTGGAACACCTAAATACGGCTATCCTCGGCAAGCCGCCTACAATTATTGCGGGAAAACGCTCTTTGTTTATGCAGATTCCAACTGCACAGGCTTGAACTATGGTCAGCCCTCCTGGGGGTTCGCTAATTTTACTGTCAAGGAATTCGCAGAAATCGCGTTTGGTTTCAACCATTGTCAAACTAAAAGCACAGGCAACTCTAATTCGAACATGCGGCGTTCATTTCAGTTTTGAGAATAGCTACCAAACTCCGCTATTGTATTATTGCTTCTTGCCGATTCGATTCCTTTTCAAGTTTGGATGCTTGGAGCAATGCTAAACCGTGCAGTTTCTCTGGCACCGCTCTTGAAAGGCTTAGCACCAGCGAAGACGTAAATGCACCTTCTGCCAAACCCGTCGGCACATACCAGAAAAGCATCGTGGGCACCGTTACGGCGATCCCGCCGAGGTCGCCAACCAATGGCGCAACACCGATCTGGAAGCCTACCGACAAAGCCGTCAAGGTGTTTGAGAGCCAAGATGCAGCGAAAAGGCTTGCGCCGAGTCGCTTCCTACTTGAACTGCCCTTCAAGAGGAACTTCACTATGAAAAAAGAGAGTGCGCCGATTACTGCCATGTTGAAGACGTTGGTCCCGAAACTAGTTAGCCCGCCGTCGCCGAATGCGAGTGCTTGAATTATGAGGACTATTGTGAGGCTGATTGTTGCGCCGTAGGGTCCAAGGATCATTGTTACGAGTGTGCAGCCCATTATGTGCCATGTGCTTCCGCCTCCTGCTACGGGAAACTCGATCATTTGAACAATTAGAACAACGGCGGCTATTACTGCTGCAAGGGGGATGAATGTGCGGGGCAGGCTGCGTTTGGCGCCTCTCCAAGCCCATACGATGAAACAGGCTGACACCATGAACATTAAACCTGAAGTGTATGGGTTGAGGACTCCGTCGGGGATGTGCATTTTAC
>CAZWBY010000003.1:41605-48449 GCA_964632825.1 uncultured Candidatus Bathyarchaeia archaeon | reverse complement strand
AACAGCGAAGGTGCAATGCTCATCGCAAACGAGATTAGTCAGGCTCTGACTTCAGACGGAGCCACTGCAGAATAACATAGACAGTTTAGCATGGTTTGCAACCAGAATCCTGAAGACTGATTCAACTTGTTTTTCCGTAAATGAATAAACGTCGCTGTATTGGCTGGACCAAGTTTTATTAGTTCGTAATGTCCGACAAAGATAGTGGAGACAAAGGGGAAAGAAATTGGACCCGAAGAATGGGGACATCTCTCTTCCCGTCGATCTCATCCGTACAGTGGCAATAATACTAGTCATATTGCTCCATGCAGCGAGCGAACCACATGTAATTGTTAGCCTTATGTCCCAAGAAGAGATAGTTCGCTGGGTCGCTTCAAACTTCTACAACTCGTTGGCTCGACCGTGCGTCCCATTGTTCCTCATGCTAACGGGTGCCTTACTACTTCAACCGGCAAAAGTGGACGAACCGCTTAAAGTCTTCTTCAAGAAACGTTGGCGCCGGATAGGTTTGCCCTTCGCCTTCTGGGGTATCGCCTACTTCGCATGGCGTTTCTTCGTCAATAACGAAGCGCTGACAGCGAGTTCTATTTTGCAAGGCGTTCTAGCTGGACCGTACACGCACTTTTGGTTTCTCTATCTGATAGCTGGCTTGTATTTGGTTACGCCCTTGTTGCGAATTGGCGTGGCACATTCTAGCCGTAAGATCCTCAGGTATTTCCTGCTGATTTGGTTTGTAGGCACTGCTCTTGTGCCGCTTTCATCGTTACTAGGACCATATGCTTTGAATGCCGATGTTTTTCTATTGACGGGCTGGCTTGGTTACTTCGTCTTGGGCACATATCTGACCGAAGTGCGATTGCGTGCCTCAATTTTGTACGCATCTCTTATTCTGAGCTCCCTGTGGACCATGGTCGGCACTTATCTCGTGATACGCACCATCGGCGAAAGGTTTAGCCAGTTCTTCTACGATTCCTTCAGCTTCAACGTCATCCTCGCTTCAGTATCATTGTTCCTAATTCTGTCATCCATTAAGCCCCAGATCGTTCCCAGCCGTTTTCCTTTCTTAAGCAACTTGGTCCATACGATCAGTCAAAACACTCTGCCCATATACCTACTACATCTGCTGGTTATGGAAACCCTGCAGAAAGGCTACCTAGG
The DNA here is from genome assembly GCA_964632825.1 of uncultured Candidatus Bathyarchaeia archaeon. Classification (GTDB taxonomy): domain Archaea; phylum Thermoproteota; class Bathyarchaeia; order Bathyarchaeales; family Bathycorpusculaceae; genus UBA11855. Next base: position 47,291 of record CAZWBY010000003.1, on the reverse strand, counting down.
ATTCAAAATCAGTCTAACAACGATGAACCCGGTTCTAGAAATTCCACTAGTTACAGCAGCCACATTGCTCATGTCTCTGGGTATAATTATCCCGCTAAAGAAGATACCCTACTTGAGCAGGCTGATCGGATAGCGCTCCGCCCGGAGAACGATCCTTCAAATGCGGTCAGTGAAGTCTTTCAACTGGTCTTCATCCAACCCGATTCCAGGTTGCGCGTCCAAGCGCTTGTGCACTCTTCCATTTTTGAAAAGAATCACAGTTGGATAGTATTCTATCGAGTATTCTTCGCAAATATCGGGTCTGTCATCAACGACGACACTGAAGCATTCTTGCGGGTGGCTTTTCGAATATTTTTCAAAAATTGGCAGAAAACGCTGAGAATGAGGACACCATGTCGCATAGAAAAGGACAAACGCCTTTTCCCTATTCCCTACTTTATGCTCGAAGGGATTCTTCTCCTTGCCCGATTTACTCTTTTCAGCTTTGCTCATGGGTCATTCACGTCGATTTCGGCGAATCATGATTATGTCTTTCTGACAATTGATGATGTAGTTCCGAAAAAGTGTGAAAAATAAGAAAAGAAAAAGTTGGGGAGTGTTTAATCTTCGCCTTCAGGACCGCCAGGCATTCCACCCGGACCGCCTGGACCACCAGGACCGCCCTTGGGAGCTTTGGCAGTTATCACATCGTCTATGCGTAGTATCATTGAAGCGGATTCGGCTGCTGATTTTATAGCTTGCTCTTTCACGACGAGGGGCTCAATGATGCCATTGTCGAGACTGTTCTGCACCTTCCCTGTGAAGACGTTTATTCCCATGTATTTGCCGTCTTCTTTCTCATGTGCTGACCTTAGGTCTACGAGGACGTCTATGGATTGAAGTCCGCCGTTTTCTGCGAGGGTTTTAGGGATTACTTCGATTGCATCTGCAAAGGCTTCTATGGCTAATTGTTCTCTGCCACCGACTTTTGTAGCGTAGTTCCGAAGTTCTTTGGCAACCTCAATTTCCACTGCTCCTCCGCCCGCAACTATCTTGTTGTTCTCGACCACGTCTGAGACCACTGATAGCGCATCTGTCATTGCTCTCTCGGCTTCGTCAACCATTCTTTCGAGTCCAGCTCTGATAAGAATAGCTACTGAGTGTGGATCTTTGCATCTTTCAACGAATATCATCTTGTCTTCGCCGATTTTCCGCTCTTCTACCATGCCCGCCAAACCCAGGTCTTTTGCTTTGAGATCTTTAATGTCAGAGACGATTCGTCCGCCCGTTGCTCTAGCGAGTTTTTCCATGTCTGATTCTTTTATTCGTCTAGCTGCGATTATTCCTTCTTTTGAGAGAAAGTGTTGAACCATGTCGTCGATGCCTTTTTGGCAGAAAACTACGTCTGCACCTGCAGCTTTGATCTTATCTGCCATCTGTTTCAGCATGTCTGTTTCCTGATCTAAGAACGCTTTCATCTGAGTTGGATCTTTGATTCGGATTTCCGCACTCATTTCAGTTTTCTCGATTTCAAGTGCAGAATCTAGTAAGGCGATTTTCGCGTTTTCCTTCTTCTTGGGCATTCCTGGATGAACAACTTCTTTGTCAACGATGATGCCTCTTACAAGTTGCGATTCCAGAAGACTTTTGCCAGTTTTCTTGACAAGTTGGATATTGTCTATGTCTGCAAGCATCTTGTCGCCGCGTTTCTCGGTGATTAGTTTCACTGCTTCGATTGCAATTTCGGCCAAGTGTTCCCTTGCTGCGCCAATTGCTTTACCGCTTGTCGAAGTTAGCGCAACCTTTAGGAGTGTTTTGCGGTCGTTGATGTCAACAGGAACTGCAACTTTATTTATGATCTCAATGGCCTTTTGCACCGCTTTTCTATAGCCACTCACGATGAGTGTTGGATGTATGTTCTGGTCGAGGAGTTCCTCTGCTTTCTTGAGGAGTTCACCCGCGAGTACAACGGTCGTTGTCGTTCCGTCGCCTACCATGTCGTCCTGTGTTTTTGAGATTTCAACCATCATTTTCGCTGCTGGATGCTCTACGTCTATTTCCTTCAGTATTGCCGCACCGTCATTGGTGATCGTAATGTCGCCCAAACTGTCAACGAGCATTTTGTCCATTCCTCGCGGACCAAGCGTTGTCTTCAGCACTTCACCAATTACACGTGCTGCCATTATGTTGTTTCTCTGAGCCTCTTTGCCCCTATTTCTAGTGGTGCCCTCTTTGAGTATGAGGACTGGCTGTCCTGAACCTGTTGTAGTCAAATACGCCATTTAGTCAAACCTCACTTTAATTGAAGAATTCTTTTTCTATCGGATCTAAGCAAAAATCACCCAAAAATATAAACTTTTACCCTTTTCAAACAAAATCCGACACCTGCTTCCAATCAATTCTAACAAACGCGCGATTTTCTCAGCAAACTGTTTGGGGTTTCCCCTTTCTACGTTCAATTTGGGCGGTCTTACTCAGTATGCACTTCTTCAACAGTCTCTGCTTCCGGATAGTGACTGCTGTCACAAAAAGGCTTGTTCGAAGATTTTCCGCAGCGGCACAGAGTAACTCTATTTCTAACCCGGTAGTTTTTGCCTTCCGCAGATTCAATTGGTACACAACCAGAAACCCAGATCGGACCTTTTACCCCTATCCATGGGTCTTCAATTAAACCGATGGATTCCCTTAATTCTGCCTCAATAATCTGCTGAGCCTTCTTGTCAAAAACGACCAATCGTCCTGACGGACAGTCGCACGCTTCCTCTACAGCTGTCTTCTTCAGCGCTGGGTCATCCGATTTTGGAATAAGGTTCCAAATTCCCCCTGCTCGGTGGCAGAAACGGGCAGACGCACATAACTCTTCTACATCAATAAGTCTGAGGTTTGGTCCGTCATGTTCTTTTGGATGGTCCAGATATTTTTCCTGTGCAGCTGTCTCTGTCCCGTCAAAGCCAATTCTCATGTGTGTTCCGTCGCAGAATGGTTTATTCTTAGAATGACCGCAACGGCAAAGAGTACATTTCTCCTGCGCTGGATACTCTTTTCCTGCACGCCATTCAACCGATGTTCCATCTGGGTCACACACTATCGTCTGTTCAGCTAATGGGATCCTTCCGATGACAATATATGGTCCATTCTTGCTCACTTGGATCTTCTTGATGTTGCTCTCATCCCTGTTCGTGGACACTTAGTCTTCCCCCAATCGGCTGTTTTCTCGCTTGCTGGTTCCTTTCTTGATCTTTTTGCCAACCAGCGATTTCTGTTGTTGTTTCGTCTTACGAAGACCAAACGATTGTCTATTTGGGGTTACAGATATTTTATGTCTTTTGCTAATTCCCTCACCTACTGCATAAAATCATTCAATTCGTTTTCTCAGCAACTCGTTAAACGATTCATGCCTCACCTAGGAATTCACAGGCGGACTTTCAACAGCACAACAGATTAATTCCCCATACCTACATATTGCGCGCAGGAACCAACCTTGAAGATCTCGATCCGCTTCTTCACCCACCTGCGAGAAATAACAGGGAAAAAAGAAGTAACACTAAGCTTTCCTGATTCCAAGGAGGTTACATTGGACCAAGTTGTCAAGATGCTCGAAAAGGAATACGGAAAAGACTTCGCTGATTACGTTTATGACGCAAAGACAAATGAGGTCAGAGGATTCCTCCAATTCCTGGTAAATGGAAAGAGTGCAATTGATGGGCAAATGACACGCCTAAGCGATGGCGATTTGATAGCGATACTTCCCCCAGTGGGTGGAGGTTAGCTTCCCACTTAGAAGGCTCCCCAGAAAGGCGTTTTCTTACGCATAGCCTCAACGTATTCTCTCAATATTTCTTGGTCTTTGCCTGAGAGTTTGTCAAAATACGTTGACGACAAAATCTTGGCGTCAGCTTCAGGCACCTTCACGTAGAGAACGTCTCTTTCAAAGACGTGCCTGCCAACGATGGGTTTATCCATGGAAATGGCAACCTGCATGCCAGTTTCAGCTTCCGAGATCGGTTTGCCTTTATCTTGTATCTGTTGAATTTCCCCAATGTCTGCCAAGTCTTCAGCTCGAACCAGAGAGTATTTCGGTCGGATGCGCCCACACATAACTTCGACTCCAAATACTGCCGGTTTGGCGCGTCGAAAGATAAAACCAGCCATAACCTGGATTTTCCCTGGTTTCACGAGTTTTCCGAGTTCTTCCTCAGTCTTTGCCTCACGTTTTGATCTGGCCCATTCCAGATACCGTTCTATCATGTTGTAAATAATTGGTTCTCTGAAAATCTTGACGCCACTAGCCGCTGCTTCCTGCTCTGCATCGGGCAAAATCCTGACTCCAAACGCCAGAATAACCCCTGATAATGGCTCACGAGTTTTGACCACAGACGCCTCCACAACATCACGTTTGGAAACATCCCCAACGTCTGCAATTCTGATCTGAACGTTATTCTTCCTAAGAATTTCAGCAATCGCTTCTAAAGACCCCAGAGTGTCCGCTTTCACAACGACTCCAGCAATTTCAGTAATTATCCTTATGCGCCCCACTTCCTCAGTAACAAGCTTGGCATATTCCGCAGGCTGTCCATCGGGCGGAATTACGTATAATGGTGCTCCGGCAAGAGCTCCCTCTAACCCTGAAGCTACTATCTTCACTCCTGACGCCGCGAACACGCATTCGACGGAAGAGAACTTGTCCCGTGGATCCCTAATCTCGTCCAGCGGCTTGGGAACCAAAATAGTTCTAACTCTGGTCATGACAGGTTTTTCTTTCCCACCTACGACAATTTGGTCATCTTTACGAAGTATGCCGTCGTAGATTATCGTGTTGAGCGTTAGACCGAGTCCGGGTTCCTCTTTGACTTCTAGGACAGACCCTTTTCCCGGTCCTTCAGTGGTCTGTAGTTGTCTCTTCATGAACAGTTGCGTCAGGCCGACAAGGACCATTATGAGTTCTTTCAAGCCCTCGCCTGTTTTTGCGCTTGTTGGTATAAGCGCAACCGTTGACGTAAAGTCTTGGCGCCGAATCCGGTCGTAACGATCGGTTTTGAATCCCAAACGGGAGAACATGCCCATAATTTGGTAGAGCCTGTTGTCCATCTCTTCCCTAACATGTACGTCTTGGCGCATAAGACTCTCCAGAAACGGGATTGTCGGATTAGATTTCCATCCTGGAATGCGGTCCATCTTGTTGACGGCGACGATGAATGGCGTTTTGCGCGCCTTTAAGATATCTAAACACTCGTGGGTTTGCGCCTCGAAACCTTTGAGCATATCGATCACGAGGATCGCAATATCTGCGACACTTCCACCTCTCCGTCTGAGGTTCGTGAACGCCTCATGCCCGGGTGTATCCACGACAAGCAATCCAGGTATTTCGACGTCAACCTTGAGTGAGGAAAGCAGCGGGCCAGTTAGCTGTTTAAGGGTTTCAAGCGGAAAGAAACTTGCGCCAATATGTTGAGTCATGCCTCCTGCTTCTCGAGCTTGGACGCTTGTCTTCCGTATTTCATCTAAGAGAAGAGTCTTGCCTGTGTCGACATGTCCGAGAACGCAGACTATTGGCTGACGAATAGGCAACTGAAGCACATCTCCTAGTGTAGTCACACGACAATCTTGGTGTCTGAAAACTAATAGGTGGAGGGTTAATAAATGCTAATTGTATCCGCTGGTAACCTTCTTAAGCTAACTAGAGCTTCTAACCTGTGAGGCTCGACAG
>CAZWBY010000003.1:0-41505 GCA_964632825.1 uncultured Candidatus Bathyarchaeia archaeon | reverse complement strand
GCCAGAGTAACAAGAGAAGAATACAGTGTCCTAGGCAGCAATCTTGTTGACCGCGTCAGAGACCTACTCCATGAAGGAAACGTGACCAGAATAATTGTGAAAGACAATTCGGGAAAAGTGTTGCTTGAGATTCCTGCAACTGTAGGTGTAGTTGGCGCAGTCCTAGCACCTTGGTTTATGGCGTTGGGGGTTATCGCTGCTCTCGTAACAAACTGTAAGATAGTCGTAGAACGAAGAGAATAGGACATCCGATCATTCAGGCGGCTTGACAAGAAGCAATACTATTCCTATAACAAGGACCGCGGCACCGAGAAAACCGAACAAGCCCGTGAACACGCTCAATTGGACAGTGCTTGTGGCAGTGTAATAGAGGAGCAGCACGCTAAGAATCAACAGGAGCAGACCAAAGAATTTTTCTCCCAGCGAGATCCAGAAAGTATCTCCTTCGCTCATGCAGTTTCAGTTCCTTTTTGCCGAATGATGGTCCACTATAACAATCGAACGGTTATTTTAAACTTGTTCTGTGGCTGCTAAGTCTCCTTCAGCTTCGTGGGCAAATATTCGTCCACGATGTACGTCAGCCCATAACGACTAAACGCCTCTTGCTCCGCCTTCCGCTTGATTTTGAGAAACGTCTTGATCTCTCTCTGCCAGAGTGGGTCATTCTGGTACCGCGGATCCTTCTGCAATTCATAAAGCCGCTTGATATCAACTTCATCCAACGGATCCGTAGGTAGCTTGTAATCAACTATGTCAGAAGCCCACACCCCGCTCCATTTTGCATCGGGCGTGTTCAGTTCGCGGAGATGTGCCGCGTTCGCCGAACCTGAAATAATGACCATTGCGATGTGCATGCCCCACGGGTCACCGTCTGTAAAAATGTAGACAGGCAAGTTAAGCTCTTTATTGAGCCTACGGATGAAGCTTCTCGTCTGCCTAGGCGCTTGTCCAGAAGTTGAAATCAACAACGCGTTGTGTTTGTTGTGTACATTTTCCTCGATGAATCTAGTGAACAAAGCGCCTTTCTCAATTGCTATGACTTTGTCTGCTTTAGTGCTGACCAACTCTGCAGAGGTCAACGCTGGACCTATCAGCACGCCATCGGGGTGGCTCGTCAGATTGAGCGTTTTGCCCTCATAACCGGGAACTGTGTAGCCAATTGTTAAGTCACCGAAAATCGCGGATCTTTCCTCTGGAAATATGTTAAAATCTTCTCTTGCGAAACCTGTCAGCGTTTCAAGGTCAGTGATAATGTTATTGGATTCCTGCTGATCCGTGAATGTCATCTCGTATGCTTGAGCTGAGTAGTACACGTCTCTCAACGTGCTCGTTTTGCGTTGTGTCGTCAACTCGTTAGAGAACATGGCTGCCCACGTTAGCTGCGTGAAAGGTTTAACATGACGAATGTTCCGTGCGCTGCGGCTAACGTTCTTGTCGCCCAGAATGTATTGCCGCGCGATGGGATCATAGTTAATGTTCTCTGTTGAGCGGCTAGGCATAGCGATTGTTGGGAATTCACCATTATCCAACTGACCGTAAACCTTGGTGCCAAACTCCTTCAGTTTGCCAACTACTTCGCTTTTCCTCTCAGCTATGCTTGTCTTATGCTTCTTCTTCGATTCCATACTTCTGTACGCTCTTCAATAATCTTTCAATGTCGGGGAGTTTCTGCTTCCCGGCAAGAGTTGATGAGAACTGGGCGATCTTGGGCAAGTACTTCGAAAAGACGCCAAGTCGTCTCTTCTCCATGTGAACGTGTTCTTGTCTAGATAGGAAATGCTGAAGCTCGCGCCCGATTTCACGTATAGCGTTGGCTATTTCCCTTCTGACCTCAGGGCGATCCGCAATGAACTCCTTGCCAACGGTTTTGTACGGCACTTTAGTGCTGCAAATATGAACGACAATGCCAATCGGCATATCAGGCGAAACCTTATACCTGCGCCAATTCATCGAAGTAATAACCTTATATGAAACATCGCTAGCCTCGTCATAAAGCAGCGGGATTCTATTGGCAAAACGATAGATTATGAAAGAGCCCCGTTTGGGGATTTCTCCTCCGTAAGCTATTCCCATTTCAATGATAAACGGGTGTCCTGCATAAGTTGAGGGTTTGCGCTGATGTACCACAAGGTACTCTGGTTTCAGCTCCTTCTCGATTCCAGCCTTGAGCAGTTCCTCTCCGAGAGGTGAAAGGCAACTTGCATCTGGTGGGAGGAACTCTCTGAACTTCTTCAGGTTTTGCATCAGTCTCACTATTTCCTCGTGAGAGAGCCTCTTCGGGTTCTTGGAAGGGCTTAATGCAGCGAAATCAAGGAACTTCTGCGCCGTGATTTGGCCCACGCGATGGAAGTGATGCCTCAAGAAATCGAGCATATTCTTGTCGGCAGTTATTTGAATGAGTCTCTGGAGCAGTTCCACATCGACGCCGTACGGATGAGGTAGAGTCTCTTTAGGAGGTTCAGGCATTTTGGTGGTTCCGCGAACGAACTTGTAGAGTCTTCCCTTGGGATCCACAAAAGTGAGGTTGGCGTAAGGATTAACCATGGCGGTTTGTTTGAAGTACTCGATTATCTTCGGCATTGCTCGAAGATAATCGCCCTCGAGCGTGAACTCCACGATGGTTCCGTGCCATTGTTCCTTGTTTATTTGTACCTTCCGATCGAGCACTATAGGTCTGTTGCGTTGAATATCCATCATTAATTTAAACTGGTAAATTTTCGCGGTACCAGTGCTCGAAGTGACGAACGCTGGTTGGTGAGTCGTGATTTGCCCGTAGAGGACGGCCATTTTGCCGCCTAGACCAAAGGTCCCTCTCATTTGTTTGAGCTTATATTTTGAGCCGTAAAGGACTTGCCCAAAGGCTGAAGGGATGAATTTAGGCTGGATTCCGCAGCCATTGTCCTCCACCCGCAATTTGTAAATTTGAGTCTCTTTAGTGGCTTCTCCCTCAAAAGAAAGGCGAACGTAGATATCAGGCGTTATCTTGCCACTTTCAGCAGCATCTAATGAATTCTCCACAAGCTCTCTTATGGCTGCAAAAATGGCGCGTGAAGGGTTGGTGAAGCCTGCAATGTCGCGGTTACGATAGAAGAAGTCGGATGCACTGATCTCTTCAAACGTTTGAGCCACTTGCTGCCTTCACCACTTAAACTCCTTTCTTTTTCCAGATTCGGTTAGGATATGTTTTCGCTCATTTTTTAAGTTAACTACGTTTTTTCAAGATAGTTACAAACTCTCGTAAGCAGGAAGAGCCTGCAACTAGTTATTTTGGCTAGCTAATGAAAGGCTTGACTGTTTCAGGCCTATTTTTCCTTCAGTTTGGTGTAGTAATATTCGCCTGTTTCTTTCTGGAAAATGTCCATCCTCGAACCTTCTTTGTTCACTCTCGGCCGCCTCGTCACTGAATCCCGACGGAATGTAACGTCCATTCCTTTCAAGAACGCGTTCATGCCTTTCCTCAGCGTCGTTGGCGCATTAGCCAACCCGCTAATCCCAGGTTCCCCGTCGAAAACCATCAAGCGGTCAGCCACGAAGTCCTGTGTAACAACATCATGTTCAACAACAAAAGCAGTCACGCTGTGAGCTTCAGTCACGCGCCTAATAGTCTTAGCCGTGTTCAGCCTTTCCTCAACATCCAAGTAAGCACTTGGCTCATCCAGCAAGAGCAAGTCTGCCTTTCGGCTAAGACAAGCAGCTATTGCAACTTTCTGCAGTTCTCCCCCGCTTAATTCCATTACTTTTCTCTCCAACAAAGGATTGATTTTCAGAGGATGCAAGATCTCACTCTTGTACCAGCTTGAAACAAAATTCTCCTTCGAAACGCCCATGAGAAGCTCTTGAACAGTGCCCTCATAGTCCGGTGCAATATATTGGGGTTTGTAACTGACAGTCAAATCGCCCAGTTTGGTTTTGTCGTCTGTCTCCTCCAAGCCAGCTAAGAGTTTAATGAAGGTCGTTTTTCCAATACCGTTCGGACCTAGAATGCCGACAATTTCTCCACGTCTGATTTCGCCAGGTTCCGTTACAAGCTTGAATCCTTCAAAAGTTTTCTCGACACGTTTCCAGGTCAGAAGCGTTTCTCGTGTTTCCGTGCTAACAGCTGGCGGCCTTTCATGGAACTTTATCGGCTCTCTCCTGAAAAGTATGTTTTCGTCAGGAATGAAGCCCTGCAGGTAAATATTAATGCCAGTCCGAACTCCGTGAACGTGGCTAACCACTCCGTAGACACCTGTTTCGCCATAAAAGACACAGATTTGATCAGAGAGGTAGTCAATTATTGCCAAATCGTGTTCAGCTACGATTATCGTTTTCTGGAGGTCCTTCAAACTTCGTATGGCTTTTGCCACCTGCAAACGTTGTCTTACGTCCAGGTAACTTGAGGGTTCGTCAAAGAGGTACACATCTGCTTCTCGACTGAGTGTAGCAGCCACTGCAACTCGTTGCAGTTCGCCGCCGCTGAGAACGTCAAGGTCGCGGTCCCAGACTCTTTTCAGTTCAAGCTCGTCGGCAAGCTTGTCAAGCAGATTTCTTTCATCAATTTTTTCTAGAAGACTGCAGACTCTTCCAGCTACGGCTTTTGGAATCTTGTCTACGTACTGTGGCTTGTGCGCAATTTTCAGGTTTTTTTCACTCATTCTTCGGAAGTAGTCTTGAAGCGTTGAACCACGGTAGAATTCGATGATTTCATTCCACTCAGGTGGATCCTGAAAGTTTCCTAGGTTTGGCTTCACCTCACCCGAAAGCACCTTGAGCGTGGTGGTTTTCCCGATTCCATTCTGCCCTAATAGGCCCAAGACCATTCCAGGCGAAGGCGTCGGCAACCTGAATAGCTTAAACGCGTTTTCTCCAAATCGGTGACTACAATCCTTGTCCAGCTCATCAGGTAGGTTTACGATAGATATTGCTTGAAAAGGGCATTTCTTGACACATATGCCACAACCGCTGCACAGAGTCTCAGCGATTACAGCCTTAGCCCCTTCGATTCTTATGGCTTCTATCCGACTCCGGACCATTGGACAAAATCGGAGACAGAGCTGATCACACTTCTTAGTCTTGCATTTTTCTGCATCTAATACTGCGATCCTTGTCATCTTGAATTCATTAGTGATTTGGACTTGTAGGCTATAAACATGGATCTATCTTAGACACAAAAGAATTAGAGAATCATAACGAAGTACAAAAGAAAAGCATAAAATCGGTCTTTGTTGAGGGTTTACCATTCCTCTTCCTCCCATTCCTCTTCCTCGCCTTCTTCCCATTCCTCTTCTTCTTCAAATATCAATATCTTCCACCTCCATCATACAGGTTAGCTTAACAGTAGCTTGCAGACGCGCGGTTTAAGGGTTCTTATTCGTCAACTGTCGAAATAAACTTGAGATCCATGACAAGAAACACACTTTTCTGTCCATGTCTTCTTCAAATGTCATTTGTCACAACATTTTCGCCCGTGCAGATGCCTGATTATCAAAATGAATAAATCATGGAATCACCCCTAATAGCGTGGGATGATGTGAGGCGACGGCTACGAGCCAAAAGCTGTGAGAAAAGCCGTACTTACACTGACCCGAGGGTGCTAACTTGTTACGCGATCTTAACCTTATTGCAACGACAGCTCGTGGAAACGAGCGACAAATGATTCACGAAATCCTCTATTTGCTCAGAGAAGTTTTGGGGGATCACTCCGCAGAAGCCGGCAAAACAGGCGTTAGAGGTTTAATCGCCGCCAAGACTTCGCTAGACCCTCTAGACGTTATTGTGAGATTTCGAGCTATATTGCATGAGCGACCCTACGAGTTCCGATATGCTCTGCGCATAGTTCCTATCCAGAGAATCCTAAACACGGATTTGGAACAGATAAGATGCGTTGCTAAGGAGCTTTCCTCCGGAATAGGTGAGAATGAAAGCTTCCGTGTCACAGTGGAGAAACGTCTCACAGGGCTTCATGCTAAAGACTTTATTGAAGCTGTCGCGACAGACATCCACAGAAAAGTAGATCTCGACAATCCTCACAAAGTTTTCCTTGTGGAAGTTTTCGGCAAGTTGACTGGCATATCCTTAATAGAACCTGAGAAGATCTTGAATGTTCCCAAGGAAAAAATGCTCTAGCAGATCAGACCGTAGTAGCTAGGAGCGCAATTCTCTCGATAATCAGATTTACGACCGTCTTTTCAGCGGAATCTGAGGTTGTGGCTTCAATTTCGGATTCGTTTATTCCAAACGCGCCCCGAATCTTTTCGGCTTTGTTTCCGAACAGTTCAAGTACGCTTTCATCAGGTTCTTTTCCCAAACGCTCTTTGACCGCGGAAAGCGCTGTCTCAACCGACTCTTCGTTGCTACCCACCAACACTGCCGCCAAATCGACACATCCGTTCTTCACACCGACCAAGTCGATTGCTTTCCGTATCTGATTCTGAGCTGATGCATAGAGCATGATTTCCACTCCGAGGCTCTTTGATATGTTACAGCCGTTTTCAAAACCAGCAACTGCATTCAATAGAGCAAAGAATAGGTGCTCCCATGTGGCAACAAGCTCTGCGTTCAAGAATTGAATCACAGTATCCCCCTCCTTCACGCAGCGCATCGCATCTGCAATTTCCTTTGTGTTCTCAATTTGGACTTCTCTGAAACCCGTTATTTCTGCGTACCGTTTGTGTTCTTCGAGACGGATTAGCATTATCTGTCATTCCATCTGCACGCGAAAACAATTCTTAAGTCTATTGTATTCAGGGGTTCGGGAATCTATATTACCACCACGGGGGTAAAGATATTCCCTGAACTGCACTTGGCGAGGAACTCGTTTCTTGACTAAGACCACCAGGAAATTCGGAGCAAGAGAGAATGCGGATTTGCTCATTGTCAATGCTGAAGAACTGTTGACTCTTGCTGGCCCCTCAGAAAAGCCGAGAGTTGGGAAAGAGATGCGCGAACTGACCATTTTGCGGGATGGCGCCGTCGCAGTTCGAGATGGGCGAATCCTAGCAGTTGGCAAAACGAAAGACGTTGCAAAAAGGTTCAGAGCCGGTTATGTCATAAGCGCCCAAGGCAAAACCGTGCTCCCGGGATTTGTTGACCCACACACGAATCTAGTCTTTGCGGGCTCGCGTGAAGATGAATTCGAGATGCGGCTAGAAGGCTTTTCCTACATGGAACTGATAAGCTCAGGTGGAGGCATCCTGAAGACAGTGAAGGAGACGCGGAAAGCGCGGGTTGAGAAACTCGTCGAGCTCGGTCTAGAAAGGCTCGACGTAATGCTGACTCATGGCACTACAACTGTGGAGGCGAAGAGTGGCTATGGCTTAACCACGAACGACGAGGTGAAAATTCTGGAAGCAACCCGACGTCTCAACCAGCTACACAGCGTGAATGTTGTATCAACGCTCATGGGCGCTAAAGCGGTCCCACCCGAGTATGCAGGCAACCCTGAAGAGTTTGTCAATCTCATCATAACCGAAATGATCCCCCAAATTGCCAACAAAGGATTGGCTGAGTTCTGCGACGTCTTCTGCGAACGAGGCATCTTCAGTTTGGAACAAGCGAAGCGAATATTGGTGAAGAGCAAAGCTATGGGCTTGAAGCCCAAGATACATGCTGACGAGTTTAGCTTATTAGGCGGTGCAGAGATCGCCGCTGACATAGGCGCTGTTTCGGCGGGCCACTTAGTTTTCTCTTCAATCGATGGCATCAAAGCCCTAGCGAGGAAAGGCGTAATTGCCATTCTTCTTCCGGCCGCGGCATTCAGCCTTATGCTGGGACGCTTTGCAGACGCTAGATTGATTATTGATTCTGGCGTGCCAGTTGCGCTGGGGACAGGATTTGATGCAGACTGCTGGGCTGAGAGCCAACAGCTGGTCATAGCAATGGCCTGTCGTTTCATGCGCATGACTCCTGCAGAGGCAATAACTGCGGCTACGGTTAATGCAGCCCACGCCCTTAACCGGGCTAACGAAGTGGGCAGTTTAGAGGTTGGCAAAAGAGCCGACATCCTCGTTCTAAATGTCCCGAACCATAGTTTTCTAGGCTACCGCTTCGGAGTGAACTTGGTGGACAGAGTGATAAAGAATGGACGATTAGTTGTCGATAGAGAAAAACAAGAAGAACCCATTTTCATGAGCAAGAACGAATAGAGACAGCCACCTAGATTTTGAGGATCGTCTTGATTACAAACTCGTATCTCAGCGCTTCTCATTGTTTCCTTGTCTCACATCGAAAAACGAACAAGTCTGGAACAAAAAGCCTTATTACGAATATTCGCCAACCCGAACTATCTGGAAGCCTGTCTAATGGTTTACGAAGTCGACTATGCGACAGCAGAAACCAAGGGATGTTCCTCGAGGCTAACAATTGAGAACAAGATATTCTACGTCAGACTACTTGAATCATGCACAAAACCCCCACGGTTCTTCGCCGGTGATCAAAAGGGAATAATCACAAAAGAAATATCCCCGAATGAATTCGATTTCTGGCTTAAGACGCTAGCCGGCAAAGAAGAGGAGATTGAACAAATCAAGAAGAGGTTGAATTCCGGAAAAAGGTATCTCCGCTGAAACCTTAGGGTCTATACTCTCTCAAGGTCGGCGGACAACACTCCCTGAAACAACGTGCTAGTCCCCTCTTCGGAGAACTTTGAGCTATCTTTAGCTCCTCAAAGGAAATTGATGATAAGGCTTGACATTAGCTCATACGATAGGAAAGGTTTTTAGTCAAGTTATTATATGACACTCAGCGAAAGCGTAAAGAGACATGTGAGGTCACAGTTATGTCTGTATTTGCAGCACCAGGAGCTTATGATCGCGCTATTACGGTTTTCTCACCAGACGGTCGGTTGTTTCAAGTTGAATACGCGATGGAACTTGTAAACCGTGGAGCTACAATCATCAGCTTGCAGTGCGAAGAGGGCATTGTGATAGGTTCTGAAGAGAATATCGAAGCTCTTGAAGAGGCAGAGTACTCTTGGAAAATCTTCCGCGTGGATGAACACATAGGCGCCGCAATAGTGGGTTTGAGTAGCGACGCCCGAATTCTGATTGACCAGGCACGCATCTACGCGCAGAGCAACAAACTAACCTATGACGAACCCATAGACGTAGAAGTTGTCACTAAACGCATATGTGACATCCAGCAGATGTATACACAGCACGCAGGCGTTAGACCCTTCGGAGTGTCCATAATATTCGCTGGCGTCGACAAAACAGGAAATCACGTCTTCGGAACCCACCCGAGCGGTACATACAGGGGATACAAGGCCACTGCATTGGGCGCAGGGAGAGAAACGGTGCTAGCAATCCTCAAGGAAGAATACAAAGAAAACGTGACCCTCGAGGCGACCACAAAACTTGCAGTAAAATGCTTAGCTAAAGCTCTTGAAGCCAGACAGCTGCCGGCAAGGATTAAGATGGCCGTTATTCCTGCAACAACCAAGAAAATGGAAATGCTGAAAGACGAAACTGTGGAAGCTCACATCAAAGAGCTGGGTTCGAGCAAGTGACAGTCTGATGAGCGAGAAGTTCACCATCGCACGGTTGACGAAAGAAAACGAACATTTTGAAATTCTCGTAAAACCTCAGAAAGCGCTTGACTACCGCAATGGTAAATTTGAATCAGTAACGGAAGTCCTTGCGGCAGAAAGCATATTTACAGATGCCAACAAAGGTACACGAGTTGGAGAAGAGCCCCTTCGCAAGGCTTTCGGAACGACAGATACTCTCAAGATTGCTGGAATAATTCTCAAAACTGGAACGTTGCAACTTACTACAGAACAGCGCCGTAAGATGGTGGAAGACAAGAGGAGACAAATAGTCGATTTCATCTCGCGCCAAGCAGTTGATCCAAAGACCAATCTGCCACATCCACCAACTCGAATCGAAAACGCCATGGAACAAGTTCGTTACCCTGTAGATCCCTACAAACCAGTGGAAGAACAGGCAAAAGATATTGTTAAACTACTGAGACCTATCCTGCCACTAAAGATAGAACAGGTATCGGTGAGCGTTCGCATCCCGACCGAACACGCGGCAAGAGCCTACGGAGCTATGAAATCCGCAGGAACAATTAAACACGAAGAATGGCGTTCTGATGGTTCATGGTCAGGAGTGATAGAAATGCCAGCAGGCTCTTACGCGCCTTTCCTAACAAAACTCGGCAACGTCACCAAAGGAAATGGAGACGCAAAAATCGTAACTTGAAGTATGAAAAACAGGTGAATATTGAATGCCAACATTTTTTGAAAAAAAACAGCTTGTAACGCCTGGAGAACTCCTTGCGGAAGGCGACTACCTTGCAGGCGAAAACACCTACAAGGAAGCCAACAAAGTCTACGCAAACCGTATTGGGTTAGCCGATGTTGACAACAAAAAGGTCAACGTGGTAGCTCTCAGAGCCTTCTACTTGCCAAAAGTCGGCGACATCGTTATCGGAACGGTAACCGAAGTCGGGTTCAACGGATGGACAATTGACATCAAAGCACCGTACTCCGCTTTGCTACGAGCTTCCGAAGTCCTGAGTAGGCAGTTTAAACCGCAAGCGGATGAATTGTCACAGGTGCTGAATTCAGGAGACCTGATAGTTGCCAAAATAGCCTCTTACGACAGATCGCATGATCCCCAACTCACTGTTGGTGAGCCAGGGTTGGGCAAAATTACCCGCGGGCAAATATTGCAGGTGACCCCAACGAAAATTCCTCGAGTGATAGGCAAGAAAGGTTCCATGATCTCGATGATAAAACAGGAAACAGATTGTCAGATCATCCTAGGCGTAAACGGCGTAATCTTGGTCACGGGTAAGAGTCGTGAAGATGAGGATTTAGCGATGATGGCGATAACGAAAATCGAGGAGGAATCGCACACTAGCGGTCTTACAGATCGCATAACACAATTGCTCAAAGAAGAAAAATCAAAACGGGAGGAAAAGAAAGAATGAATGAAAAAACAGAAAAATTAATTGACAAGAAAGGTCTTAGGCTAGACGGAAGAAAAGCCGACGAGTTAAGACCAATAAAGCTCCAAGTCGGCGTTTTAGGAAATGCTGACGGATCAGCCTATGTTGAACATGGAAAGAACAAGATTCTCGTAGGTGTTTTCGGACCAAGGGAGATGCACCCAAAGCATCTTTCACAGCCAGATCGCATGGTAATTCGATGCCGTTACCACATGGCTCCTTTCTCTGTGCAAGAGCGCAAGTCACCAGCACCATCAAGAAGAGAGGTGGAACTCTCCAAGGTAATCAGAGAGTCCCTCGAACCCTCGGTCTTTGTTGACCTTTATCCGCGAACCGGGATCGATGTTTTCATCGAGGTACTGCAAGCGGACGGCGGAACAAGATGCGCAAGCATAACCGCTGCCTCTCTCGCCATCGCCGATGCTGGGATTCCATTGCGCGACTTAGTCGTTGCATGTGCCGCAGGAAAAGTTGAAGACACTGTCGTGTTGGATCTGATGGACACAGAGGACAAAGTCGGCGCGGCTGATGTTCCTGTCGCTTTCATGCCTAACCTAAACGCTGTAACACTATTGCAAATGGATGGAGTCCTTGCCCCTGAGGAGTTTGAGACTGCTGTGAATATGGCAGTCGAAGGCTGCAAAAAAATCTACCTATTGCAGAAGGAAGCATTGCGAACAAAATACATGACGGTTAAAGAAGAGGTTGAAGAGTGATGTCCACATTGATTACTCGTGTCAGACAGAAACAAATTGGACAAGCAATAGACGCTGGCAAGCGTTTGGATGGAAGAGGCTTAGTTGACTACCGGGAAATGACGATTGAAGAAGGATTAATTGAACGTGCTGAGGGTTCCGCAAGAATTCGTCTTGGAAAAACAGATGTTCTGGTTGGCGTCAAGATAGCGACAGGCGAACCTTTTCCCGACACGCCCAACGACGGTGTTCTCACCGTGAATGCGGAGCTTGTTCCTCTAGCGTCTGCAGCTTTTGAACCAGGCCCCCCTGATGAAAACTCGATAGAACTTGCAAGAATTGTCGACAGAGGAATTAGGGAATCCAAAGCAATCGACAGCAGCAAACTTGTAATAGAGGCTGGAAAAAAGGTATTCGTGGTCTTTGTGGACGTCTATGTGTTGAACCACGATGGAAACTTGATAGATGCTTCGGCCTTAGCTGCGGTTTCAGCCTTGGTGAACACCAAAATGCCAAACTACCAAATCGAAGAGGGCGAAGTGAAGATAAAACCAGGATACAGTCCGCTTCCTCTGAAGAGTCATCCAATAACAGTGACCCTTGCTCAGATCAACGGCAAACTGGTAGTTGATCCATGGATCGAAGAGGAGCAAGTTATGGATGCCCGAATCTCCTTCGCAGTAAATGATGAAGGTAACATTTGCGCAATCCAAAAAGGAGGCTCTGGATTCTTCACACCGCAACAGATTTTAGAAGCCTCAAAGCTTGCACAAGAAAAAGCTGCTGAATTACGCAAGAAACTCGGCTGGTAAAGAAATTGGCACGCATGAAAAAAGTTGGCTCGACGCGTGGTCTTGGAACCCGCTACGGATCTACAGTCAGGAAACGCTACACCAAAGTCATCGATGGAATGAGGAAGCGTCACAGATGTCCACAATGTGCCTTCGCAAAAGTCAAGCGCGAAAGCGTCGGCGTTTGGAAATGCAGAAAATGCGGCTATACTTTCACAGGTGGCGCCTACCTCCCCGTCACCAAACTCGGCGTTGTTGCCAAGCGGGCCGCGAAAGGTGCCCCAATAGAAGAGACCATAAAAGCTGCTGAAGAAGCGGCAAAGTAACTTCCTTTTCTTTTTGGGAATTGCCCGTGCCGTAGTTAGAGTCTCTAAAATGAGGCGCCTCAGACATTGAGGACTGAAGCTGTTGTCAGTCTAAAGCTCTCCTCCAAGAGAAAGTTGAAATCATTAATCGACGCTCTATCACCCGAACTTAAAAAAACCGCCGGGAGTCGAGCCACGGCGAATCTGAGGTGTAAGGGTAACCTACTGCTACTGCGGGTTGAAGCTGAAAACACAATTATGCTACGTTCAACTCTAAACGCATACCTACACTGGATGAATTCTGCAACAACGGTGATAGAGCTGATGGGGGATTCTTCGTAGCCTGTTTGGCTTGAGCCATCTCAGATTACTACGGCCCGTATCCGGAAAAGCAGTGGTCAACTATTGTTACTCAGCTACCCACAGGAGTCTTTTGAATCCTTGCTGCGGATATCAGAGTGTCTTATGTTGGGTTTTTACGTTGAGTACTTGAGATGCAAAACTGATCAACAGCATGATGGTGAAGACCAGAATTGCTATGCTTATCTTATAGGAAAGCTCCATGTTCGAGTTCAAGGCGAAGATGAAAACAAGCATCAACACTATAACCATTCCCTCTTGGAATCTATTGAGACCTAACCTCAAACTCATTTCAGACCCACCCTTTTCCTCAGTCTTCGGAATCGTCTCTTATTACTTTTCCTCAGACTATTGCTTTTTCCCGAACGCCTCTCTTGACACTGTTCGATCGAACAAGCTTTTATAAGAATGCTGATGAGAATTGAGTAAGTTAGGCAATTGCCCTCACTTCAAATAATGAGAGAAAAGAGTGAATGCCCTACATCAAGAAAATAGAGTTGAAGGGATTCAAATCATTCGGCCCTCAGACGGTTAAGGTAGCTCTAGACAGGGGCTTCACTGCGATAACCGGTCCCAATGGTAGCGGGAAAACCAACATAATGGATGCGCTCCTCTTTTCTCTAGGGGAACTGAGCACAAAGAGACTCCGGGCTGAGAACGCTGCAAAACTCATTTTCCATGGGTCTGAGACCGCAGGTTTAGATAAAGCGAAAATGGCAAAGGTAATAATTCAATTTGACAACACCGACGGATTAATGGCCGTTGACACGGTGACAGTGACGATTTCTCGGGAAGTCTACAGGAACGGTCAGAGCGTTTACAGGCTAAACGGTCGGAGAATATCACGAGGGCATATTCTCGAAATTCTTTCTATGGCTGGCATAAGTAGCGCCAGTCAAAACATAATTCCTCAAGGAACAATTACGCGGCTAACTGATGTCAATCCGATGGAACGTAGAAAAATCATAGAGGATCTAGTGGGAATCGCTCAGTATGATGCAGAAAAGGTCGAAGCCGAAGAGAAGCTCCGAACCGCGGACATTTCGATTCGGACAGCCATGGGAAGAGTCGAAGAGGTGCAGAAGCGTCTGGATGACTTGGAGAGAGAACGCAACGAACTCCTTAGATACAATTTCATCCAGAACGAAACCAAGAAGTTTGAAGCCGTCGAAATCAGTCACGAGATTACGAACCTAAACAAAAAAGTAACTGAAACATCAGCCCAAGCTGACAAGATTAGAAGTCGCGTTGACAGATTGAGAAACCTTCGCGGGGATCGCAGAGACAAACGGCACTCAATAGAGGGTGAGTGGCGAAAACTCAGCGGCGAGATAGTTGAGGAAGGGGGCTCCCAAGTGATGAAGGTTCAAATTAGCATAGGCGAACTGAAGTCAAAACTCGCCGAATTGACGACCAAAATAAGCTCTGGGCAGTCGAGCCTCGAAGGTTTGAAGAGCATAAGAGGAAACTATCAAGAACAATACGAGACTATCCGAAACAAAATTAGAGAGAATCGGTTACGAATAAGGAAGCTCAAGACAGAGAACGACAAACTCGAAGCTGAAATCACTGAGAAACAAAGTGAGCATGATTCCCTCGCAACTGAAGCAGCACAACTCTGGGGGGACCTAGGCGGAAATAGCCAGAAAATACGGGAAACTGAGGTTCAAATTGACAACCACTTCAGTCGTCTAGCTTTCCTGAGATCCGAATTCGGAAAGAGCCAGAATGCCCTGCAGCTCAGCGTTCAACGATTGAAGGAATTGAACATCCGCAAAGAAAGGTTTGCACAGACTCTTCAAGAAATTGAAAACTCCCTGACTGAGCTTGACAAAGTTCAGAAGGAACAGAAAAACCGCCTCAGGAGCATCGAACAGAACATCGAACGTAGAACTGCTCAGAAAGAAGCCGTGGAAAAAGAGATTTCAGAGGCTGGCAAAATCGCTGGTTCTGCCAAGGATGCAGTCATAGAGTTCATGACTCAACGAGAACTTGCCGAGACAGTAGCCGCCGAGGAAAAAGCCCTCCGAAGCATAGAAGAATTGGGAGAAGTAGGCGCAATCACCGGTATTCAAGGACGGTTGCGCAAGCTGATAAAGATTGACAAATCCTACAAGAAAGCAATTGAAGCCGCAGCAGCCGGATGGCTAGAAGCAATGGTTGTGAAAGATACTGAAGCCGCTTTCCTGTGCACAGAGACTTTACGTAAAATGAAGCTCGGACGAATCAAGATTATACCGTTGCAAGGAGCAACAAATAACCCGGCACCCAAGATCCCAGACAGAGAAGGAGTCAGCGGTTCAGCATTGGCATTTGTAAAATTTGATCGGGCTAACGAGTTAGCAGTGAACTATGTCTTTGGGGACACAATAGTTGTTGCAGATGACAAAACTGCATTCGCACTTTCTGGCAAAGGATACCGGGCGGTTACAATTGGCGGTGACCTCTACGAGGCAGGTGGCGCCTTTGAGAGTGGCTACTATAGAGCGCCACTAGATTTCAGCGCAATAATACCAAGCGAGACTGCGATAAAGAGCCTCGATGAAGCGGTTAAGGCGCTACAACAGCACCTTTCTCAACGCAATACCGACATCGTGGGTTTCCAGGAGGAGATTGAGCATTCGAAAATTGAAATGGCTCGTCTGTCAGAAACAATAGTTACTCTCGAAAGGGAAATGGTTAGAGTAAGACACAGTGTCAAGCGAACTCGGAGCAACGTTAAACGCGTAGAAAAATACAGTTTCAGGATCGAGAAGGATATTGATATTGAGAAAGGACGAATTAGTGTATACAAGTCTGAGAGAAGCTCGATACTGAAGGATCTGAGACAGCTCCAAGCCGAACTAGCTGCTCTGAGGAAGAAAACAGATGTTGCCCACATTCAGGAGTTGGAGCTAAGAAGAGAACAGCTCGCAGAAGAAATCAACACAACCAGACAAAAACTTGGAAGCGTCCAAATCGAAAACAAAACTCTTCAATCGCAGTTTGACAACGTCCTTCGCGTTGGCTACGAGAATAGTAAGATCCAACTCCTAAAAGTCGAGCAGCAACTGCGCAAGGTTGAGAAAGACACAACCGACGCACTTGCCGATCGCGAAGGTCTCAAATCAGAGATTGCGGATCTGGAGAAACGGCGAATGGAACTTTCAAAGGCTGTCTTTTCAGCTCGAGAAGAAGCCAGAAGATTCACAACGCAAATAGATGCCATTGACACCGAACTCCGACTTTACGACGCAGAATACGAGCAGGCAGAGTTGCTCCTCAACCAGCTCCAGCTCAGCGTACAGACTTGTATGATGCGTCTGCAACAACATCTTTCACAACTGAGACAATACGGTTATGCCCAGCCTCTAGAGACAACGGAAAAACAAGTGGAAGAGGCCAAAACTTCAATAGACATGATGCGGTTCGAGCTCGAACGCATTGGTGCCGTGAACCAGCTTGCTCTCTCACATTACGCGGAGCAGACTTCTAGATACAGAGAGTTGTCGCTTCGTTTGAACGAGCTCGAAAAAGAGAAACAAGCTATTGTCCAATTCATGGACGAAATTGAAAACAAGAAGCGCAAGGTATTCATGGACGCGTTTGAACGCATTAACACTAACCTACGGCAGTACTTCTCAAAACTCACCGGGGGCGGGATTTCATTTCTCCAACTTGAAAACACTGAAGACTGTTTCCAAGGCGGAATAGACATGCTTGTCCAATTCCCAAACAAGCCATCCATCGTCGTGAGTGGCGCAAGTGGCGGTGAGCGCTCAGTATCGGCTGTTTCGTTCATATTTGCATTGAAGGAGTTCACTCCGGCATCTTTCTACGTCTTAGATGAAATTGACGCCCACCTAGATGCCTTTCACACCTCAAAACTAGCTGATCTCCTCTCGGGCGAATCAGAAAAGACTCAGTTCATTGTGATAACATTGAAACCTGAAATGGTAAACCGTGCTCAACGAGTCTACGGCGTTTACGAGCGCAATGGCGTCTCGAATGTCGTTACTGCGAAGTTTTTGGAGGCAAAAAGCTAGCAATGTCCACGATGATCAAGCGCCCATTCTACCTTCGTCCCCCATGGAACATACTCTTCGAAATTAACAGACTCGAGAAGTTGACGCCATGGAATGTCAACATATCCTATTTACTCAACTCGTTTCTCAGCGAAATGGAAAAGATGGGCAAGGTGGATTTCAGAGCTTCTGGCGTGGCCTTGGATTCCTCTGCGCTAATCTATTTGATGAAATCTAAACTCTTGCTGACGCTTCAGGAGCCTCCGGCAACAAACAAAGTTCCGGGGGATTTTGTTCCTCCACCGCTGTTTCTGCCGCTCAGGCACGAGTTGACTTCCACTACAATCACTCACTTGTTGGAGGTCTTGGACGAAGTGCTTAAGGGTGAGAAACTGACTCATATCGACCGAGTTGTCCAGCAACCCATCCTCCCTTCATTCTCGGAAATCCTGCCCCAATTCGACGCTTTCCTAGCAGATCTTGAAGTTCAGACGGGAAAGCTATACGAACTCTTGTGCGAGAGGGTCAAGGGCAAGGGCATAGTCGAGTTTTCATCTCTAACGAAAGAGTCACTTCGCATAGAAGCTATTCGCATGTTCCTTCTGTTGCTGTTCTTGGCTCAGGATGGAAAAATAAGCTTGTGGCAAAACGAAGAAACCGAAGAACTATACATAGCAGTGGGGAATGTGAGTAGTGCAAGGGTCCAATAATCCAGATGCCGAATCGCAGCTTCAGCTTGAGCTGTCCCATGAGGCGAAGATTAAACATAACTTAGCCCTGTTGGAAGCTGCTCTCTACGTCGCCGGTAGACCTTTGGATCTAAACGAGTTGTGCTCAGTGGTTGGCTCGCGGTCTAAGAGGAGAGTGAAGAAACTCGTAACCACACTTGTTCAGGAATACCTTGGAAGAAACACATCCCTCGAGATACTCGAATTGAAGGATGAACGCTATGTCTTGCAGCTCAAAGCCGAATTCACTCCTCTTGTGAGAAAATTTGTAAACCGTCCACTGTTGTCCTCTGGTCCTCTGAAGACATTATCGTACATAGCTTACAGGCAACCGATCTCACAGAAAAGAGTGATCGAGGTGCGAGGGCAGCATGCGTATGGTCATGTTAAACTATTAAGGGATATGGGCTTGATTGCCGCTGAAAGAAATGGGCGATCAATGGGGCTCCGGACTACGGATTACTTCGCAGACTATTTCGGCTTGATACATGACCCCACATTGATGAAAAGAGAGCTCAAACGCATATTTGGAGACGCTCTGAAGGAAGAAGCGTAAACATAAACGGATACGTTTATATGCAAAATTAGCGGTGATAGTCCCACCCGAATTCGTTTAGAAAGGGAAAATGGAATGTCAGTCTGGCACGGAAGCCTACGTAAACGGAAACTCACAGGCGGCAAGAAACGAGCTTACAGAGTAAAACGCAAGTTTGAACAAGGCTCTTTCCCAGCAGAAACCACTCTCGGAAAACCAAGAACCAGCTTGGTACGCGGTTGTGGCGGAAACATCAAGGTCAAAGCACTAAGCTCAAACTTTGCATCTGTAACTGATCCAAAAAGCGGCAAAACAGAAAAAACAGAGATTGTGCGTGTTGTCAAGAACAAGGCTAATGTGGACTACAATCGACGAGGCGTAATCACTAAAGGCGCCGAAATCGAGACTGGTCTAGGTTTGGCTCGTGTGACTTCTCGCCCCGGTAAAGACGGTGTAATAAACGCTGTCCTTCTGAGCAAGGAAGCGAAAAGTTAGATATTCTCATTTCTTCTCAGCAGGAGCAGATGCTGAGGCACTTCGCGCCTTAACCAGTTGTCTGGCAATACTGTTTATGATTTGCTCTTTTGCCCTTTTCTTCTCAACTTTCATCATTCCGCCCTTTTGCCACGGGGTCTTCGGGAATCCTATGTCGACTGAGACTTCCGGTTTCAAGCCGAGCTTCTGTGCTGCCTCTTGGAGTTCATCAATCTTCGGATATGGGACACTAAGATTCTTGGAAACACGCCTTCCTTCCCTTCTTGTCTTTGTCTGATCAAAGTATGCTGGCCAGACAATGGCTTTTTCCTGTTTACGCATGATTTTGTTCTCCTTTACTTGTGAGCATAGTATGCTCTAATTTTCGAACTGACCTCGTCTATTCTTGCGAAGCCAAAACGCTCAAACTGTATTACATTATTTGGCTTTAGTTCCCTGCAAGCAGCTTCCGCCAAACCTTTTGTAACCGTTGCATCTGGCATAACAACTTCGCACCGGAGTTCATCTCTGGCTTCGATCCAATGTATTAGTTGAGCTCTTGCTTCTCTGGCGTCTTCGTATGGCTCACTTGCGAAATGAGCTTCTATGCCGTTTGCCTTAACCGTTTTTGGGACAATGTTGAATAGCTCCATTAGTCGTATCATTTTTCCTACTTCGACTGTTTCTGAATCCTTTTTCGCTATCCAGAAAGTAGCTGATTTTTCTTTTCCTGGCTCAATAATGTATTCCCTGAACCCTCTTTCGGGTTTTGATGGGTGACGCGGAAGCTTAACCTGAAAACGTTTGGGTAAGTGTTTGACTATCAATTTGACGGGTTCTTGAACGAAGAAGTACCTGTCAACCTGTGGGTCCAAGGTTTTGCGGTTGTAAGAATACAAGTTTTCCCAGCTCAATATCACATCTGCGGTTTTCGGGCCAACGCTGATTATCATTTTATTGATAGCATTCGGAGTTATGCCTCTCCTCCTGAGAGCTGAAAAAGTGGCCAAACGCGGATCATCCCATCCTTTGTATGCGCCTTCCCTGATCCCCTGAACAATTTTTGACTTACTTAGGTAAGCGCCAGTTATCTTCAGTCTGCCATAGTGTATCGCCTCGGGGTAATCCCAACCCAGATGTTTGTACATGAACTCCTGCCGGACCTGGTTGGTCAGGTGCTCTTTTCCTCGGATTATGTGTGTAATGCCCAGCAAATGGTCATCGAGTCCTGCAGCCAAGTTGTACAGTGGCCAGACACGGTACTTGCTCCCCACTCTTGGATGCGGGTATTTCTTTTCGTCGATGATTCTGAGCGCAGGCCAATCTCGAACTGCCGGATTCGGATGCTCTAAGTCGGTCTTAATGCGTACAACGGCTTCTCCCTCGGCATAGGTACCGTCCAACATGCGGTTCCACCTTTTCACATGTTCCTCGACGGGCATGTTTCTGCAGTTACACGGTCGTGATTTCAGCGTTTTACTACGGAACTCGTCTGTCAAGCAATTGCAGACATAGGCGTTGCCCTGCCTCAGTAGTCTCTCAGCATACTCGTAGTAAATGGGGATTCTGTCGCTCTGGATATACTCCTCGTCGATTTTGCACTCAAGCCAATCAAGATCTTCCCTTATCTTGTCGTAAAACTCTAGGCTAGGCTTCTTCACCTTAGGGTCTGTGTCTTCAAAGCGTAGTATGAATTTGCCTCTATACAGACGTGCGTAATCATGACTGAGTATTATCGCTCGTGCTGAGCCAAGATGCAGAACGCAGTCGGGGTTAGGTGAAAATCGAGTAACGATCTTACTGTACTTTGCCGCGTTAGGCAGTGGTGGGAGTTTTTTCTCCTCCTCAGTTTTTTCCTTCTTAAGCATTTCTGGCCATTTTTCCTCGACTATGCGCCTTTGTTCCCCGGGCGCCATACTATTGATTTCGGCAAGCGCAACGTCGACTAAGCTTGTTAACTCCTTGACCTTTGCCCGCAGGTTTGCATGTTCGCCAAGAAGTTTCCCAATTATCGGCCCTTGCTGGGCTTTGCCCCCATGATGCAAAGCATTTTGCAATGCGGCCTTACGAATAGACTCCCTTAGCCCTTCTCCATTTTCCAACGTCAAAGATGTTTACGTCCGTCAAGCATTACTTCTTTCTCTTAATCAAGAACTCGGCGAATGCTTTTAGTTTTTCTTTAGCAGGCGACTCAGGCAGCATTTTCGCTGCGTTTTCCCAGCTTTCTCGAACAATCTGGTCAGCCTTCTGTTTCACATATTCTATCGAGTGGTACTTCTCCATTAGCCGGATAGCCTCGTCTTTGAGGATTTGATCGGAAGTGTGCAGATTCAGGATCTCGATGAGTCGCTTCTTGTCATTGGCGTTTGCAATTTCGAGTGTGTGGATAGCCATCAGGGTTCGTTTTCCCTCAGTGATATCTTGTCCACGACCACCTTTCTTGTCAGTGAACTCTTTTTCCGTTAGATCCAGGACGTCATCCTGCATCTGAAAAGCCACACCTATACTTTCGGCGAACAGCCCAAGTTTTTCCACCAGTTCCTCACTTGCATCTGCAAGGACCGCTCCGAGCCTTGCTGCCATACGGGCAAGTGTACCTGTCTTGTAGGCACACATCTGAATGTAATCTTCTTCTTTCAACTTGTCAGCGGATGCTATTCCCCTGTGCCATGAGATGTCCATTGCCTGTCCTAGGCTCAGGTTTATCATTTCCTGAGTGTAAACCTCGTACAGATCTCGCAATCTGTCAGGACGTATCTGGTTTCTCTTTTCCATTAGCGGCAGAAGCGGCAAATAGTACATGGCGTTTCCGGCATTAACAGCGATGTCAACTCCGTAGATCCTGTAAGTGCATGGCTTGCCTCTTCGCAACTCCGAGGAATCTTCTATGTCGTCAACAATCAGGGTCCCGTTGTGAACGACTTCTGGAATTACGGCAAAGTCCAGGCATTCCTCCCTCTTCTTGCCCAGCGCTTCACAAATGAGCAGGAACAGGGAAGGTCGCCATCTCTTTCCCCCTCTGTCCAAAATCTCCCAAATTGGCTCTGCAATAGCCTTGTTAAGCGACTCTAAGTTGTGGCTGTATCTCGAAGGGATTACTTTGAATAGAACAGAGTCTTTTGAGAACTTCCTGGGTATGTATTTCTCAATGGTCTTGTCAATCAAGGGTGCCTGTTCTTCAAGAAACCTCTCAATATTCAAGAGTTGCCTGTCCCTCTCTGCCCTCTTGTTGCGTAGTCCTCAACCTGGAAATTTCGCGTTTTTAACCACTCGGCCGTTTTACCAGTTATTACAACCGGTACCTCTGTGAGGTCGCTGGTTTTCTGTGCTCCTACGAGAAACATAACGTTGCGTAAACCCTCAATCAAACAAGAAAGAGACTTCTCCGTGTCTTTGGCACTTTTTACAGCAACCGACAGAATTGGCTGAGAAAGGCTAGCTAAACAAGCGTTCAACGATAGCGCTTTAGCTATATCAACACTGCTTCGAAGACCGCCTGAAGCAATTACGGGCAATTTGACGCTCTTCGTCACTTCCACGAGGCTCACGATTGTTGGGATGCCCCAATCCCAAAAAGCCTCGCCTAGAAACCGCTGGTTGTTGTCTTCTTTGCTCGCACGATAGTACTCAACCGCGGCGAAGCTAGTTCCGCCTGCGCCCCCAACGTCTATCCCTTTCACTCCTGCTGACTCTAGTTCTTTGGCATCTTCTGCGGATATGCCTGCGCCAGTCTCTTTTACGATTACTGGTTGATCTATTGCTCCCGCGATTTCGCCGATTCTTGTGATGATTCCTTTGAAGCTGGTCTGGCCTTCCGGTTGAATAGTTTCCTGCAAAGCGTTCAGGTGTATCGCTACAGCGTCAGCCTCTATCATTTCGATTGCTTTTCTGATTTCTTTCACTCCGTAGCCTTTGACGAGTTGAATTCCGCCTATGTTCGCGAGAAGGAAAGCGGTAGGGGCTTTCTTTCTGGCTATTGAGAAAGTCTTCTCTAACTTCTCGTCTTCCAAAGCAGCTCTCTGGCTTCCGAGTCCCATTCCTAGTCCTAGCTTCTCAACCGCCTCCGCTATCGTACCATTTATCTTAGTGGCCTCAGGGGTTCCGCCGGTCATGGCTCCAACGATTATTGGAGCGGCGAAAGCGTGGTCAAAAACCTTTGTGGCTAAATCGATACTTTCCCTATCGACTTCGGGCAAAGCCCTGTGGATCAGGCGGACGTCCTCAAAGCCAGTCGTTATTGCCTTTGCTTGGGATTTCTGTTCGCGGCAAATGTTGATATGGTCAGATTTTCGCCTCTTCGTATTCTCCGCCATCTTTCTCATTCCTTCTCTATTAGGGTGCCCTCCAGCTTTTCGCCAGTTAGGGCTTTGTATACTCGGCTAGGTTTGGAGGCGTTCACAATTTCCACTTGGATTCCCTGCTCAACTGCAGGAATCAGTTCGTTCACCTTTCCATACATGCCTCCTGTGACATCCAGTTTTGTTGGCGGTTTGAGCTTTTCTTGGGCTTCCTTTAGCTCCCTTAGGGTTAGATGTCTGTATAGCTTTGCGTTTTTGTTTTTTTCTGGATCAGAATCGAATAGTCCGTCTGTGTCAACTCCGAACACAATTTTTGTCGCATTGAATTTCAAAGCCAAATACGTGGCAATCTGGTCACCTGACAAGATTGTGAAGCCGAGGTTTTCATCAAGAGTTGCGTCACCATACAAGACTGGAGTGAAACCCATATCCAGGAGCATTTTCAGTGCAGTATCATCGAAGGATTTGATACGACCCGCCTTGGTAACTATACAGCTTGAGGGTGTAATGCTGACGGCAGGTATGTTGTGCCACACGAGTGAGTCCATCACAAGTCCGTTCAGCACAGTCATAACATGATGTGTTTCCGCAAATCCGACTTTCTGAGACTCTGCCTTCAGCCCTTCTTTTATGGCGTGCTTGCTTGCGGTTGGGTGTCCGAAGCTTCCGCCGCCATGCACAACAATTAGGCCTTCCCTTCTGGCAAGCGCGATTTCCTCTGCCAAACGGTTGATCACTTCTGTGCGGGCGGACAGTTCCCCGTCCTTGTCAGTAATGACAGAACCGCCGATTTTCAATATAATCGGTTTCATCATTCTCACTCCCATTAATCCTTGCTTGTAGATTGTAGCGTTAAGATACCGTTTTCGACCCTAACAAAGTCTCCAGTCTTAATCTTTGATATATCTACGTGGTCGATGCACGGAATCTCTGATATTATTGCTCCCACCGCAACAATTGTCTCGCACTCCTTGTTAACCATTCCCGCTGGGGATGTTCCGTTCTTCTTCATCCTGTAGAGTGTGTAGGATCCTACGGTCGAGCCCTTTCCATTTGGGAATACCAGAATTCTTCCCTTCACGATTTTTCCCTGCAGTTCGTGCCCCTTCTCGATTACTTCTCCAGTGGTCGGGTCAACTCCACCATAGAACGAAATTGGCTGAGAGGTCACGAGTGCTTCTCCCTCGCCTCTGCCTCTTGAGATGGTTCTTCCTCTTAACTCCATTTTCCTGTCACCGCTGCTTCGATACATTCTTCAACGCTTCCCATTTTCGTCGCCATATTGTTCTGCCTTGAATAGAAGCATCCTTTAGCTGACGTCGTTGCCAATGATTTGAACCTGCCTTTGAGCGGTGCCACTGCCATGCAAGTGTCGCACGCGAATTTTCCTCCCGCCCTTTCAATAACCATAGTGTAGCCTCGCTGGTCCGCAAGCTGCTTGGCGGTTCTGGAGCAGGCGACCCAGAATTCTGTATTCGGCGAGACTTTTTTGCCTTCAATTAGCGTGGCAATTTCAGCTATCTCTTTTATCGAGCAGTGGGGGCAGCCTATGCAGACGAAGTCAATATCATTGCCTTCATCGTTTATGCTGTCATAGGCGTCTTTCAAATCGTTCTCTTCGATCGTAACACGATCTCTCGGTGGCGAGTGTAGGTCAGCTGCTGGAGTTATTCCTTGTATGTAGAACAGCGGCTTTGACCCGTAGGTGACAACCGACGCGCAGAAGGACTTCAGCTCGTCCAGGTCAGCGTCACGTATGCCAGTGATGTAGGGAATTTTGTTCTCCGCTTTCTTGCCGATGCAATAGCCCAGAGCGCCCCAATCTGAAAGCCTCTTCAATTCTACGTCAGCTTGCACATGAATGTCTGGTACGCGGTTTTCTTTCAGGTGAAGTCCGTAGCATGGCGTTTTGCCTACAAACGCCGCAGCCAAAGCAGACGGTCCGCCTTCCCTGTTTGTTCTCGCGCCAATTACGGAGTTGGCAAAAGTAACCGCTGAGCTTTCCGACCAGGCAATATGTTCACCGTAACGGGGCAAATTGCCGATCAAGTAGGGCGTACATGTGCAGGAAGTAACTATACCCATTCGCCTGAAGGCGTCGATAACAAGGTTCTGTTTTTCTGCGAACTCGGGGCTAATTCCCAGTTGCCTCCAGTTTTCAAGATCCATGCCGGCGGGGTTTAGCGTTGTGAGAACTCTTACCTTTCCATCTTTTGATAGCTCGTTGAGAAATTCCAGACCCGCGTCTCCCAAATTGTGGTATGAAACTCCCGCGACTTGCACAGAGCCAACTTTTATGAGTTTTTCGGCACCGTAGATGTCTCCGAGTGCGACAAGAATTTCCATGCTCTTTCGTGCAGCATAGCCTTCTTCGCCATTTAGCATGCGTGTTTCTTGTTCAGTTAGTTTCATTTTCTTCACGTAAACCGTTTCATGTCAACTTTGATATATTGTTCTTTGGTGAAGCCTTTGCCAGTCGTTGTGAGAGGAGCAGTGGCGTCAATTCCTGCCTTGGAGGTTGTCGCTTTCTTGCCTTCTGTCAGGTTGCCTGACGGGTCAAGAGATGATCCAGGTTGATCCGACAAGACTATTGTGTTCTTGTCAGCTTGAAACCTGGTCGAGATGGCCCATTCGACGTCAGACGGGTCGTATATGTTAATGTCTTCGTCAACAATCACGCAATGCTTCAGCGACTTGTGCCCTTCGAAAGCTGCAGTTATGGCTCTTTTTCCGTCATCGGGATTTTGCTTTTTTATCTGTACTACAGCGTGGAGCCAACTGCATCCTCCTGGTGTGATATACACATCGTTACAACGACAGACCTTGTTTACCTCGTTGAATATTGTTGGCTCTTTCGGCATCCCCATGAGTAGCTTGTGCTCGTTCCTGCCCGCGAGGATTGTCTGGTATATTGGTTTTCGTCTGTAGGTGAGGCACTTAATCTCGACTATTGGCTGTTGTCGTGCTTTGTCAACTATGCCGGTAAGGTCTAAGAAGGGTCCTTCGGTGGCCTTTTCCTTTGTTATTTTTCCCTCAAGGACGATTTCGCAATCTGCAGGGACTTCCACGTCGACGGTTTTGCACTTGACTAGCTCTGTGTTCTCTAGAGCGTTAGCCATTCCTAGCTCGTCGATGCCTGTTGGCAATGTAGTGGCAGCTGATAGAAGAACAGCAGTTGAATTTCCTAAGCAAAACGCCACTTCTAGTTCTCCGCCAGATTTCTTTAGAGCGGAATCAGTGCCCCTGTTCTCCACGATTCTCGCAGCGAACCTTTTTCTGTCGAGCAGCATCAGTCTGTGAAAACACATGTTTCTGCTGTTGTACTCTGGGTCTCGAATAATAGCCACTGCCGAAGCTATGTATTTTCCCCCGTCTTTAGCTGTATATCTCATAATCGGGAGTTTTGTTAAGTCTACGTCTTTCTCGACAATTTCTTGGCATTCTCCCCTGGCTCTAATTTTCGGACTGATCGGTTTTTCTATGGCTTTAGACAGCTTGAGAAGTAGCTGTGTTTTTTCAATGCCTAATGCCCTGGCGATCAGGTCTTTTGAGGAGACTAATCCTCCAACGACCTGCATTTCGGACTCTTTTACTTTTTCAAAAAGAACAGGTTTTTCTCCTAGAGCCTCAATGATTCCCGCCATTTCGTACTCTGTTGAGACTTCTCTTTTTATTCTTGTTAGTTCGCCCTTATTCTCAAGCTGTTCCAGGAAGCTTCTAAGGTTCAAGCAGCTCTAATCTCCTTCTCACTTTCTAGAAGTTGTTCTTTCCTAATTCTTTTCGACTCCAATTCTTGTGCGTAAAACTTCGTAGCCCTCTTTCTCGATGGCTTCAGCGACTTTTTTTTGCAAGTTTCTCCCTGGTGTGAGTGCCATCATGCAACCTCCACCGCCACCGCCGGTTAATTTCGCCCCGTACGCTCCATTTTTTCTGGCGATCTTGACAAGATCGTCCAGTGCATCATGAGAGACCCCTATCTCCTGAAGCAAACGATGGTTCTCGTTCATTAACCTACCAACCTCCTCGAGCTCAAAGCGCAGGAGGGCTTTCTTGGCCAAGATTGCCAGTTCTCCCGATTGGTCAAACAATAAGCCATATTTCTTGGAGTTGCTGCGTTTTCGGTTCGCAACGCCTTCAACCATTGCTTTAGTGTTAGCTACGATTCCAGTGCTGCCTATTATGATATCGATTGGTTCGCTTATGCGGAGTCTCTCTATAAGGTTTGGGCCTCCGGTCATGTTTTTCTTGAACCAGAGTAATCCGCCAAACGTTGCAGCCGTGTTGTCAATGCCTGAGGGTGTTCCAGCGTAAGCTTTCTCTCCTTCGTAGGCAACATCGTTGGTTTTTTCATCCGACATCTTCATGCCAAGCTCTTGAGCAATGGCTCGAGCTATGGCTACGCTGCTTGCTGCAGACGCTCCAAGTCCACTGAAGCCTGGAAGAGTTCCCCCTATCTGTATTTCAAACGTGGTCTTTGGGTCGACACCCATCGCCTTGAGCATGCGATCGATTGACTCAAGTTGCTGCTTTTGTTTCTCTTGGCTGTAGCCTTTTGCAGTTTTGCGCTCGTCTCTGACAACGGTTTCGGTCCCAGTTCTTTTCACAATCGCTTCGTTAGTCGAGTCTATCGCAGAAACAATGCCTGGGATTCCGTGGACGACAAAATGTTCGCCGAATAGGATTACTTTTCCAAATCCTGAACCTTTTCCCATTTATGGCCGCCCAGTGGATTAGGTATTAGGCAAATTAGATAAAAGCGTTCTTTATAATTGCATTACGAATGAATTTCTACCAACGACGTCAACACTTTGGCTCTCTGCTATTTTCTGAAAGTCACAGCCGCGTAGCCCACTACGCTGGAAGTGTCTCCTGTTACGTCTCCACTTGTCTTGTAACGCAATAGCTTGGCTTCTGTCGCGAGCAATCCTTCGGCCGCGGTTATCAAAGCTGCTATCGGTCCGTAACCGCATGCCGTCACGTTCTCTTTCTCCACATTTGACATGAATTTTCTAGCATCCATAGCCAGCACAGCTTCGAGTGCAAACTTGTCTTTGCGAGCCGCACTTGCTTGAGGTTCATAATGTGTGAAATCTGAAGAAGCTATGATAACTGCGTTTCTTTCAGCTAAGACTTCGACCAAAGCATTTCCAATCTCTTCTGCCGAAGTTATGTCCTGCATTTGAAAACAGATGGGCACAATCTTGAACGTATTCGCATACATGTATTGCAGAAATGGAAGTTGGACCTCTATAGAGTGCTCGTGCCTGTGAGCTGACTCATCCACATCCAGAACCTTTGTCTCGCTTGTCAACTCGTTTGCGACTTCCGAGTCAATCTCGACATCGCCAAGTGGGGTGCGCCAGACACCTTGGTTCATAACCGCTAAAGCGCTGCCGTAACCCGTGTGATTTGGTCCTAAGAGAACAACAGTGTCTGGCTTTCCATCAGCAGCCAACTCGTAAAATGCGTTCGCCGCTACCGCGCCGGAATACATGTATCCGGCGTGAGGACAGACCAAACCTACTGTTTTCTCAAGTTTTCGCTTTTCAATAACAGGCAGTTTTCCAGGACCAAATTCATGAAGAAAACAGCCTTCGATCTGAGCTTTGAGCGATTCGGCGTTAGCTGAATAGAATGCTCCAGCCTGTGTTGGACGCCGAATTTTCATCACATGCTCAGTCTTCCTCTTCTTCTTCCCTAGATATCTTGGCCTCGAAATCCTCAACTGATGCTGACGGGTCTTTGTCTGCCGCGAGTTCGCCTCTTTCTCGTAGCACTTGTCTTGCGAGTAGCCAGAAAACAACTGCCAAGGCTCTTCTGCCTTTGTTGTTGGTTGGAATTACGAAGTCGACTCCGGCGAATTCATTGTCTGTGCTGCACAGGGCGACGATTGGTATCCCGACGTTTGAGGCTTCTTTGACTGCTTGGGCGTCTGCTCGAGGGTCTGAGACCACGATTACCTCAGGCTCCACTCGGTTTGGGTACAATGGGTTAGATAATTGACCTGGAATGAATCTCCCAATAATTGGTGTTGCTCCTGTGACCTCGCAATACTTCTTGATGGGTTCTTGAGCGTAGAGTCTTGCTGCTGCAACTGCTACTTTGCTGGGTTCAAACCTTGCGAGGAACTTGGCAGCCACTCGAATTCTATCATCAGTCTTTTTGACATCCAGGACGAATAGACCGTCTGGTCTCACTCGGTAGATGAAAGGCTCCATGTCGAGCGTCTTTATTCTTGTCCCGATATGGATACCTGCTGAGAGCATGGTGTCGCGCGGAAGCAGCAGTAGCTCTTCCGGTGCTACCGGACTTTCTGTCTCACTCTCAGTCTTGGCTTCTGGTTCAGTTTGATGCTCGTTCACTTCATCTTCAGACAAAATGTTTTTCTCCTTTTAGATTACTTTGAGATCTGCCATTTTAGCTCTATTTCCTAGGAACTGCTCGATCCTTGCGAGCTCGTTAATTTTAGCTACCCTTGCGCCTTCGACAATACCCGTTTTGATCACTGGGCACTTGTACGCCACAGCTAAATGCGATATATGCCAGTCACATGTGTCGCCTGAGCGATGAGAAACCACCGTAGTATAACCATTTCGCTGTGCATTCTCAATTGTGTCTATCGCGTCTGTTAGGGTTCCGATCTGATTGACCTTGATAATTATGGCGTTTCCTGCGCCAAGTTTTATTCCTTGACTCAGGCGTTCGTTGTTCGTCGTGAACAAGTCATCTCCACAGATTAGGCAGTTCCTAGCTTTACGCGTGATTTCGGCGAAGCTCTCGTAGTCTTCTTCGTGAAATGGGTCTTCAACATAGACCAAGTGATATTTCTCTATTAACTCTAATAGGTGCTCGAGCTGTTCAGCTGTATCTCGCTTGCATCCTTCCCGTTCATACACATACTTCTCTTCTTTTTCTTTCCAGAGAGAAGATGACGCTACGTCGATGCCGAATCCGCATTCGAAGTCCATTTCGTTAGCAACCTCTTCGCAGGCCTTAGCCATTGTCTCGAACGCTTCCTCGTCACCAATGTTCGCAACCCATGCACCTTCGTCGCTCTTTCCTCCTGCAAAGCTGGAGGTTTTCTTCTTGAGTGCGTCACCGATTTTCTTGTGAATGTGTGTGTTGGCGATTGCTGCTTCCAAGAATGTCTCTGCTCCGTGTGGTAGCGCTAGGAACTCTTGAATGTCTGGGGATTTCCCTCTTGTATGTTGTCCTCCGCTTATGCAGTTTCCTAGCGGGTAAGGAAGCGAGTTTGCAGCGGTTCCTCCCAGGAATTGGAACAGGAGTTGCCCATGGCTATTGGCCGCTGCTTCTGCATTGGCAAGTGAGACTGCGAACGCGGTGTTTCCGCCGATGGTTTTGAAGTTGCTTGTGCCGTCGATCTCGTGAAGCGTGTTATCAATCTCTTCTTGGAAATCAGCGTTGAGCCCAGCGAGTTCCGGAGCTATCAGTTCGTCGATCTTCTTCAATGCAGCGTCGATTCCACCTTGAGGGTAGTAAACGACCTCGGCTTTTCCGCGGCTTTTTCCCGCAGGCGCAGAAGACCGTCCGAAACCTCCAGTCGTTATCACGTCGACCTCAATAGTCTCTTCTCCTCTATTGTTGAAGATTTTTCTGCCTATGAGGTCTTCAATGATTGATGACACGCTGTTTCCTCGGTGCGGTATAACTTCTTGTTAGGGTCTTATTTTAAGTTTCGTAGGCGAAAAATGCTCTGTGAGGCAGCAGAAACCTGCGTAGGGTTCGTACGAATCGTCTCTGGTGTCGATCAAATACGTTGCGCTACGATCATTTTCTGGCTATTATCCCAATTGGTTGCCCGGTCTGCTTCTTGATTGCTTCCAACCAGGCTTCGAGTGAGATTCTTCTCAGGTCGTCCTCGTTGAGACTACGCTTCTCGGATTCTGAACGCCTAAGCTCCCATGCTATTTCTTCGTGGAGTTTCAAGACAGCGAAATGGTCATCGCGGGTTTTGAAGGTGCTAAAGTGGGCCTCAAAGTTTTTGAAGAAAGCTTGTTCATGCCTTGGGTGAACGTGCGGCAAAGGGCATTCATAATACTCGCTCTGACCTAGTTTTTTCAGCCTATCGGATTGATTCATGAGTGGGCTCGCTCTGGTTGAGTTGCTATTCGCATGATTCGGCGTGTCTCACGTTAGCGACGGTCATGTTTAAGACTCTTGTCATGCACACGTTGAGGTGAACTATTGCAATGAGTAATTCACTACTTAAGCGTAAGCGTTGAGCAGTTCTCTTCCACAGTTCTGTTTAGTGTCAGTTCTGCCATGTTGCGACTGTAGTCCATTATCCGTCTGGAACTGTCAAATATCAGTCTCAAGACTGACGCGACGTTGGGATCCAGTTTTTTTGTGGACAGCAACATTATCAGTTCATTCTCTAGGGAAACTAAACTTTCACGGCGACTGATGAGCTTCTCAGCATCCTTGTACTCACGTTTGAACATGGCTTTTATAGCGTCTTCAAACAACTGGTGTGCTATGGAATTGAAGTGGATTAGCTGTCCGTGAATCTCTTCGTCAATGGGGTCCCTTATGAAGAGTGTTCCTTCATCTATCATCTTTTGGAAGGCCCCCATGTTATTGATTATGTTCAATGCATTTTCTCCTATGCTTTGAACCTCATTGACCGCGATGCGGTATAACAGGAAGTCTTTTGGAGTGTTGAAGCCCAATTCTCTGAAGAGGTTGCGTTCAATGCCGTATTTCAGTTGTCTGACGATGTACAGTCCCAAGCGGTTTACGTCGTTGTGGGCTTTGACTACGCTCTCGAAAAGAGTTGTGCTCCGGTTTCTTGATGCGTCGATGGCGTCTTTGTTGGCTGACAGCGCCACTATGGCCATTCTTCGCACAGCTTTCTCTATCGGAAACTCTGAGTGTCTGATTAGTATCTGCAGAGTGATTTCGTCGGTGGTCTCGTCGATGACTTCTGAGCCAAGAAAGGTGTTTCTCGCAAAATCCATGATTTCCGTTTTCCATTTTGGGGCGTCTTCTTCGCTCTTGAAGTGTATGCGTATTATGTCGGCGCCTATTGCATACAGCGCTCTTATCATTCGGAATGTTGATTGTTTTTCGTTTTTTGGGTCTACATTGATGAAGTATTCCTTCAGTTTGCTGCCTTCAGCTTCCCCTTTTCTTTCCTTGAGTTTTCTAGGGATCAAGATCAATGAAGAGTCGCTCTGAACGCTGAAGTCTATCTCGCTTCCTCGTTTCAGTCCAATGTCTTTCACCCACTCCTTGGGGAGGGATATGATATAGGAACCTCTGCCTGTGCATTGAACTCTGCGGTAGCCTAAGTCTTTCTCTGCCATTAGTAATCACCAGATATATGTTTCATATAGAATACATTATGCATTACCTTGCATATAAATGATTTTCAATAGAATTATATAGAATAGGTGCCATGTAACCTGTTATACTTAGTAGATAGTGATACTCATTGTCAATAGCGTCTGTCGAAGATCATTCAGTCCGGGCAACCAACAGTTCACCCATTGTGTTTGCTACATTGGAAAAAGTCCCATTTTCTCGCATTGCGCCCCCTTCTTAGACATAACCAGGTAACGAGGTTGCAGGAAACATGAAGAGAATAACCGCGAACGAAGAAGCATGCATGGGCTGCGGGCTCTGTGAGGTTCATTGCGCTGTTCAGCATTCCGCATCTGGGGATCTGGTGAAAGCTTACAAGAAAGAAAGACACAAA
This sequence comes from uncultured Candidatus Bathyarchaeia archaeon, assembly GCA_964632825.1. Classification (GTDB taxonomy): domain Archaea; phylum Thermoproteota; class Bathyarchaeia; order Bathyarchaeales; family Bathycorpusculaceae; genus UBA11855. The sequence continues at coordinate 8,665 of CAZWBY010000003.1, read as the reverse complement.
CCCATAAGCCGAATTAGGCTAGAAGTCAGCAGACCAGTCTCTTTTGCGATTCAATGCAGACATTGTGCAGACGCTCCATGTGTGAGCGCTTGCCTCTCTGGGGCTATGGCGAAAGACGAAGAAACAGGTTTGGTAGTGCACAACAAGGATAAGTGTATTGGATGTTGGACTTGCATCCTCGTTTGTCCATACGGAGCCCTTCGAATGGATGCTTCAGGAAAAGTAGTCGCAAAGTGTGACATGTGTCCTGGTCTTGACAAACCAGCGTGTGTTGAAGGCTGTCCGAATGGCGCACTGATTTGCAGAGAGGTGAAACCTTAATGTCAAAATATGTGATAGTTGGGGGGTCCGCAGCAGGGATTGGGGCGGTTGAGGCGATTCGGGAGATGGATCCTGTGGGCTCGATAACTGTGATTTCAGAAGAGCAGTGCCCGACTTATTCTCGCCCCCTGATTTCAGATTTCGTCGGGGGAAAGGCTAATTTTCAGAGCATGCAATGTCGAGAAGATGGCTTCTGGAAGAGAAAAACGGTTCAACTTCTTGCTGGGACAAGGGTTGTGAGTGTGAACCCTAACGAGCAGATTATTCGTCTTGATAATGGTCAAAGCGTTGATTATGAGAAGCTTTTGATAGCGACCGGGGGGCGTCCTTTCATTCCAAAGATAGATGGGTTGGACAAGGAAGGAGTTTTCACCTTCACCACGATTTCAGACGCAGAGCGCCTAACAGAGAGAATTGAAAGGATTCAAGGTCAAAAAGCTGTGGTCGTGGGTGCAGGTCTTATCGGAATCAGCGTGACTGAAGCGCTCGTAAAGAGAGGTCTACAGGTGACTGTGGTGGAGCTGCAGAGCAAAATTCTAAGTCTTTTGCTGGATGCGAAGGCTTCTAGCATTGTTGAAGACACCATGAGAAATGCCGGCGTCACAATAATTGCTGGTCAATCTGTTCAGCGGATTGTGGGCAGGTCCGATAACGAGGATGCCGTTGGAGGTGTAGTCTTGACTAAAGGTGAAAGCGTACCATGCGATCTGGTGATTATTGCCATTGGAGTAGTTCCCAGAACAGAAATCGTTTCAGGGACTCAGGTGAAAACTAATCGGGGCATAATCGTCGATAATTTCATGCAAACAAGTGCTCCTAATGTGTACGCGAGCGGTGACGTGGCTGAAACGTTCGATTTTATCGCTAGTCAGAACCGTGTTCTTCCTCTTTGGCCATTGGCGGTCATGGAAGGCAAAATTGCAGGTTACAACATGACTGGCAAGAAGACCAGCTATATGGGTGGAACCAACATGAGTACCCTCAAGTATTTTGGTCTACCCATCGTTTCAATAGGCATCGTTAACCCTGAGGACGAAACTCCCTTTGAGATACTAACAAAGCACGATTCAAAAAAGAATCTCTACAAGAAGATAGTACTGAAGGATAACTTGATTGTTGGTATCACCTTGGTCAATGACATCGAAAAAGCAGGAGTGTTTCATTACCTCATGAAAAATCGTATTAATGTGAAGAAATTCAAGCGAGAACTAATCTCGGACGACTTCGGATTAGCCATGCTTCCTGCATCACTGCGCAATAGGATATGTTTGGGACACTTATGATGAGGCATCAGAATTTTATGCGCAATCCTTTCAATGATGATAAGGACTTCGCAGGCTGCTCCATCTTCGGTATGATGAACCTTGAGGGAAAACGTTTCTCCAGCAGGGAACCAGTTAGAGCAATTGCGAACATGCACGAAAGAGGAAACGGCTTGGGCGGAGGATTCGCAGTCTACGGAATCTATCCCGACTTCAAAGACTACTATGCTTTCCACGTTATGTACCTTAGCAAAGATGCTAAAGAAAGAACAGACAGAACGTTGGCTTCCGGGTTCAATATTATCTACGATGAGGAAATGCAGACCAAACCCGCGAATGTAAGGGACCCACCGCTTGTCTGGAGATATTTTGTTCAACCCAAAACAAGGCTTTTCGAAGGCAACAGTGAAGAAGACTACGTAATCCAGAAACTAATGCGCATAAACACGGAAACAGGAAAAGCCTTCGTCTTCTCAAGTGGCAAGAACATGGGTGTCTTCAAAGGAGTAGGTTTCCCAGAAGACATTGCCGATTTCTTCTGTCTGGAAGACTACGAAGGTTACATTTGGACTTGCCACGGGCGTTTCCCAACCAACACACCCGGATGGTGGGGAGGCGCGCACCCCTTCAACATCCTTGACTGGACAGTAGTACACAACGGCGAGTTATCATCATACGGAATCAACCGTCGGTACCTTGAGATGTACGGATACAAATGCACAATGCAGACGGACACCGAAGTTCTTGCGTACGCCTTTGATCTTCTCATGCGAAGGCAGCGATTTCCAATCGAGTTAGTCTCAAAGATCCTAGCCCCGCCGCTCTGGAGCGAAATTGAACGTTTGGAGCAGAGGCAAATTGAGGTTTTCAAAGCCTTGCGCCAAACCTATGGCAGTCTGTTGATGAACGGACCTTTCAGCATAGTTGTAGCTCATGAGGGGGAGATGATTGGTCTGAACGACCGCATTAAGCTTCGACCGCTTTCTGCCGGTCTAAGGGACGACTTTCTCTATTTGTCCTCTGAGGAATCGTCAATCCGCTTGGTTTCGCCAAAACTCGACAAGTATTGGAATCCCAGAGGCGGGGAACCAGTGATTGGGAGAGTCGGGTGCCGCAGTGTTGCCACCCCCTCTTTGGCCTCGGAGGCAGAACAATGAAAAGCTACATGCCTAGCGAGTATTTCGTTGATAGGGATGAAGAAAAATGCATCCGTTGCAAAGTATGCGTTAACCAGTGCACTTACGAGACTCACAGTTATGACGAAGAAGAAGATGTTATCCGTAGCAAGGACGAGAATTGCGTCAACTGCCAGCGTTGTGTAACTTTCTGTCCGACCAAGGCGATAAGTATCATAAAGAACGACTCTCCTTATCGCTACAACGTCAACTGGACTCCAGAAGCAATCAAGGACATCAAGAAGCAGGCGGAAACAGGCGGTATACTCCTAACAGGCATGGGTTGTGACAAACCCTTTTTGTCTTATTGGGAAAGGTTGCTGCTAAACGCCAGCCAGGTCACCAACCCCTCAATTGACCCCTTGCGAGAACCAATGGAGATCAGAACATATCTTGGCTCAAAACCAGACAAGCTTGAAATTGAGCTCGATAACGGTGACTTTGTCCTGAAAACCAAGCTTTCTCCCCAACTGACTCTTGAAACACCTATTATGTTTTCGGCGATCTCCTACGGTGCCATAAGCCTAAACGTGCACGAATCTTTAGCCCGTGCTGCAACGGAGTATGGAACTTACTTCAACAGCGGAGAAGGCGGTTTGGACCCGCGATTGTACAAGTATGGTAACCACGCAATCGTTCAAGTCGCCTCAGGTCGTTTCGGAGTGCACTCGCGTTATCTGCAATCAGGTGCTGCAATTGAGATCAAGATTGGGCAGGGCGCAAAACCCGGGATCGGCGGGCATCTCCCAGGCGAGAAAGTCACTGAAAACATTGCCAGAACACGTATGATACCCGTGGGAACAGATGCCTTGTCGCCTGCGCCTCAACATGACATTTACAGCATCGAAGACCTGAGACAGCTGATTTACGCCCTGAAGGAGGCGACTGAATACACGAAACCGGTTTCGGTGAAGATTGCAGCAGTTCACAATTCAGCAGCCATTGCAAGTGGCATCGTTCGTGCGGGTGCTGATATTGTTGCCATAGATGGAGTCAGAGGCTCAACTGGTGCAGCCCCAAAGGTAATCAGAGATAATGTAGGCATACCAATCGAGTTGGCTATCGCAAGCGTTGATCAACGTCTTCGCGAAGAAGGGATCCGTAACAAAGCTTCCATAGTTGCCGCTGGAGGAATTAGAAGCAGCGGAGATGTGATAAAAGCGATCGCTTTGGGAGCTGATGCCGTTTACATAGCCACGGCGGCGTTAGTGGCCATAGGCTGCACGGTATGTCAGAAATGTTATACAGGCAAATGTCCTTGGGGTATCGCCTCGACTGATCCATGGGTTGCTAAGCGGATTAATCCTGATATCGCGTCTCAAAGGCTTACGAATCTTCTTCGCGGCTGGAGCCTGGAGATAAAAGACATGATGGGCGGAATGGGAATCAACGCTATCGAAAGCCTGAGGGGCAATCGTCTAAATCTTCGCGGAGTTGGTTTGACGGACACCGAGCTGAGGATCTTAGGCGTGAAAATGGCAGGAGACTGACAAAAACTATGCTTGAAGAGAAGACTCTTAGCGGGATCAGTACCGAACTTTCCACTTGTGTAACGCGCGAAAACAGCATCTGGCGAGTAAACGCTGAGGCTATGCATTACAGCGAGCTCAACCGCGTGCTGCGCGCACTAAACCAGTCTGGCGCAGAAAAAGTGGAGATCTACAATGTTTACGGTCAACGTTACATCGGAACACACTTGGAGCGAAACATGCAGATCGACATCTTTGGTACACCGGGAAACGATTTGGCTGCCTTCATGGACGGACAGAGCTTGACAGTTCACGGAAACGCTCAGGATTGCACTGGCAATACTATGAATGATGGACAAATAGTCGTTCATGGACACGCAGGCGACATCACAGGCTACGCCTCGCGAGGTGGAAAAATCTTCATACGCGATGATGTGGGATACAGAACAGGCATTCATATGAAGGAGTATCTGCAGAAAAAGCCCTATTTGGTTGTGGGCGACACTGCCCAAGATTTTCTTGGTGAGTACATGGCCGGTGGAGTGCTGCTGGTGCTAGGACTGAGCTTGAAGCCTGGCGATTGCTTTTCGTCAAGGTTCGTTGGCACTGGAATGCACGGCGGCGTTATCTATGTCCGGGGAAAGCTTCCCGAAGACAATCTTGGAAAAGAGGTCAAGATTGTTGGTGTGAACAAGAGGGATCTTTCAGTGATTCAAGGTTTAGTGAAGGAGTTCTGTGGCTATTTCGATAAGAGTTATGAAGAAGTAATGGAAGGCGAGTTCTCGAAGATCGTTCCCTTCTCGCACAGGCCTTACGGCAGGGTATATGCCTACTAGCTGCTGAGAATGAGATTGAATGAGATGATGAATGCTCAGAACGAGCTTAGTAGAAGCTTCGTGTTTCTTTTCTCTTCTCTGATTCCTCATAGAAGTGAAGGACTTCGTCGATTATTTCGACGTTAGACAGAAGCATTCGTCTGCAACAGTAACGTTTGATTCCCAAGCTATCGAGTACGTCGCTGGCGCTTTCGCCCGTCTTTATCCTTCGCGCAAATTCTTCCCATCGGTCTCCAACGAGTCTGCCGCAGGTGAAGCATCTTACTGGGATTATCATTTTCTCTTCTCTCTTACCTGTAGCTCTTTTGCTCCTTAGCTCGAGCGCCTGATCCACCAAACTTCTTTGATTCCTTGCTTCTTGAGTCTCCAACGATCATCGTTCTGTCGTATTCTATGAAGACAGTGCGGAGATGGCCACTCTTTGTCCATTTCAGTAGCGCGTTGGCAACAGCCATGCGTGCAGCTTCGGCTTGTCCCATGAATCCTCCACCTGAGGTTCTTATGTCCATGTCCAGTTGTTTCCAGACTTCGTCTCCAGCCTGGAGAAGCGGCTCCATGATTTTTGCTCTGGCGATTTCAGGTTCGTATATCTCTATAGGCGTCCGGTTTACGCGAACTCTTCCTGCGCCTGGCTTTACAACTGCGCGGGCAGTCGCGGTTTTTCTTTTTCCACTGACTACTAAGACTTTCTTCTTTTCTGGCATAGTTATTCTACCCTATTCCATCCTAACTCTTTCGCCAGGTCGGCGAGGGTTAACTTTGGACCCCGAAGCTTCGAGGCTTCTGCGTCAGCAGGTCTCTCAGTTTTCTGGTCCTTGAATTCGATTGGGATGCCCATGTACACGCGGAGGTTGGCAAGCGCTTTCTTCCCTTTTGGCTGGCTGAAGGGCAGCATGCCTCTCACGGTCTTCCTAACGATCATGTCTGGGCGTCTGTAGTGAAATGGCCCTCTCTCTGGGGCTCCGACTTCGAGGAATTGCTTGGCTTCAGCCACTTTGCTTTTCCTCTTGCCTGAAATTATTGCCTTTTCCGAATTGAGTATTACAACTTCTTCTCCGTTGAGGAGTTTCTTGGCAACTTTGCTGCACATCCTACCTAGGATGAGTCCTTCTGCGTCAACATAGGCGCGTGCAGGTTTGGGTGAGGCTTTCTTGGTTGGTTTTTTCGTTGTTTGCATTGATTTCACCCGATTATCTTGACTTTTGTACCTGTTGGGTTCTTCGCAACAAGCTCTGGGATGGACAGATACTTTGCTCTTGCAGCTTTTAGCTTCTCTTTGGCGTTTTCAGATACATCGAACGCCGCTACGGTGAGTGAATGGTTTAAGCTGCCAGTCCCGAGGACTTTTCCCGGTACTACAATGGTATCGTTTTTCTGAGTGTTCCTGTTTATTTGGCTCAGGTTGACTGCTGCGCGGCGAGGCTTTGGCTTCGCTAAGTTTTCAGCGATGTCAAGCCAGATTGCCACGTTTTTCTCTCTGCTTTGTTTCTTGAGAAAACTAATAAGCTGTATTCGTTCGGGATTTGTTGATTCAGTGTCCTTCAGATTACTCCGCTCCTACCTTTTCCTCAAACTCTTTCAGTTGTGTGTCGAGAATCTTTGTTGCCTCTTGGAGTATCCTCTCAGGTGGAAGAACACCGTTTGTTTCTATGTTCAATATGAACGCGTCTTTCTCCCAACTAACCTTTACTCGTTTAGGTTCGGTTGGGCAGGCTTCCACGCAGTCCATGCAGAGGGTGCATGCCAAGAGGTCTTTAACTTCTATCTTGTCCTCCTTGATTCTGTAGACTTTTTTCGGGCAGATATCCACGCATTTCTGGCATTCTGGACATTTATCTGCTGGAACTTCTATCTTGGGGAAGTATTTGTAGGCGCAAACGGAGACGGGTTGCCATTTAGCGTGGTTTTTGCCTTTTCCAAGTCTCGCGTAGGCTTCAAGGTTAAGTTTCTGTCCTTTCGCAAGCTTGGTTATGGGTATTTTGTCAGAAACAGGAACTATGTTTGGGTTGTCGCTGTTCAACTCGCCAGAATAGACTGTTCGAGTCCCTTCCTTAGATTCCGCGTTCAAAGTGAATGTCACTCGGCATTGAGGGCAGCCGAACTCACTTTTGCAGGAACAGTCCTCAGGAAGATTGTAAGTGTCAAGGTCAGTTCTCAAGGGTATTAGTCCCAGTCTGTGCGAGATCATCTCGTCCTGCAGAATGGCGGAGTTCTCTATCATGACAACTTCGTCTATTGCCATGCTGGGGACCTCAGCCAGCGCTATTCTCCGCAAAGCATTCATTAATGGAACGTCTACGTCCCTGATGGCTATGCGTAGATTTATAGCGTCTTTTTCAACGAGTTCGATCTTCACTTTTCTGTGACACTCCAAACTGGACTAGGAACATGCCGACTGTGCGGTTCAATAAAGTTATCGGTGGATTATTTCAATTTTTCTGTCAATAACGCCTTGACTCGTCGTCTAGACTCGTCTGCCTCTTCTTCCGCCTGGTCTTCTTGTGCCGTCATGTGGAACTGGCGTGACTTCTTCAATGCGTTCGATGCGGAAACCGAACCTCGCAAGTGCACGGATTGCTGCTTGAGCGCCTGGTCCGGGTGTTCTTGGACCCGATCCGCCTGGAGCTCGCACTTTGATGTGAATGGCGGTTATTCCTTTGTCTCTTGCAGCCTCAGCTGCGGCGGTGGCGGCACGCATTGCCGCGTAAGGTGACGATTCCATGCGGTCGGCTTTCACGAACATTCCGCCTGTTGTTCGGGCGATGGTTTCTGCGCCGGAAATGTCAGTAATGTGGATTAGAGTGTTGTTGTAGCTGCTGAAGATGTGGACGACGCCCCATTTTTCTGTTCGTTTGCTGCTGCTCAGAATCTGCCCCCTCCTCTTTGTCCTCTCCTTCCTCTGGGTTGCCTGATTTCAGGTTGTTTTTTGATCACTGACATGGCTAGTCGCATTGGGTGGTTTGCGTCTGCAAGTGTACTTTGGGGTGAGTAGCTGATCTGTGTTTCTTCTTCTCTTGATACTATGTAGCTTGGCACGGTTACTCTTCTGTTTCCGATCAGCACGTGTCCGTGTGTTATTAGTTGTCGTGATTGGTATGGGGTTTTTGCCAGGCTCTTTCGGAATACTATTGTTTGCAGCCTGCGCTCAAGTAGGTCCTCGATGGATAAGTCTAAGACGTTGTCTAAAGCTGCAGTTTCTTGGAGTAGGCCGATCTTTTTGAGGCGTGTTAGGAGTTCGTTCTCCATTCTTTCGCGTTCTTCGGGCGCCTTGCCAATGAGCGAACGTGCAATGCCTCTGAATTTCGAGAGCATTGTTTCCTGGCGCCAGAGTTCATGCTTGTTTCGCAAGCCGTATTGACCTAGAAGTTTGAGTTCTTCTTGGAGTGAGTCTTTGCGCCAGAGAAATCGGGGCGTTTGATACTTTTTCCTTTGTTTTTTAGGGTCGCCCATGCTTACTTGCCTCCCTCGGCTGGGGGTGCACCTCCAGGTTTAGCCATGAGCGTTTTCTTCTTCACGCCTAAGGCTTTGCCTGCTCTTCCAGTGGTTTTGGTATGTTGGCCGCGAACTTTGAGGCTGTAAGCGTGTCGGTATCCTCGCCAGGA
>CAZWBY010000002.1:11401-48910 GCA_964632825.1 uncultured Candidatus Bathyarchaeia archaeon | reverse complement strand
CCGAGACTGATGGATCAAAACACGGACAAAGCCCAGCTAGGTCCAAAAATATACCAAATGAAGCACGCGCTCATCATTTACATGAACGCTCTCTGGGAAAGCGTCGACGTTCTCCAAACCATCCGCTACGGCGACGCAGAACTCCTGACTGATGATCCGACGCTGGTGAACCAGGTCAGCGCTATGGTGGAACAAGTGAAAAACCAGATAGGTCTGTCAGAGCACATGTCAGAAGTGTTGGCCTCAGGAATAGAGGCTACTCAAGCCATCTACAACAACCAGTTGACAATAGCTAACAATCAACTGACTATTGCCAACAATCAATTAACAATATTTAACAATCGTCTGGCTAAACTCGCAGCTTACCTGGCAATAGTAGGCACGGCGCTACTCATACCGAACACAATCGCTACCATACTGGGCAACTCCGTTTGGGCGTACGGACCCAAAGATCTCGGAATATACCTAGTCCTAATGATTGGGACCACAGTCGTCGGCAGCGCGTTCATGTGGTACTGGATAAAGAAGAAGGGACTGCTACCCAAAGAAGACGACGTTTAGACCCAAAACATAGAGAGCCTAGTTGCGCCCCCTCTAGATTCTTCTCTGCAGGGCAAAAGACCGCGCGGATTACCGTTACTAAGCCCTAAGAGCTAGAAATATGTTGATTTCTCTCTAAGATAGATTTCACGGCGTACCCGATAGATCAACAGCTCAGTCTTGCATTCCGGGCAAGTAACATCGTAAGCTTCAGGATTGTCGATGAGACCGCTGACCCACACGGCAGCGTTAAACCCGCATACCGGGCATTTCCCTTTGCTCGAGGCAATCCCATTTTCCTTATATTTTTGGGTTTGAAACTTGGATCCCAACAATGTACAAGCCAAACGGATTCTTATCATTTCTGAATTTAGGCTACATTTTTTGCGGCACAAAGATGCCGAAACAAAGCTTGAAGCCCAACTGTATCAGAATTCCACAATTCTTAAATAATTTCACAGAGTATTATTAGTCGAGGGAAAGAGTCAAAGTCTATCCCGAAGATCTCAAAGCTTCAGCAACACAGCAAGTTACTGCTCCATGAAGCTGAGTGACAAGGGTTCAAGCTAACGCAGAAATAGCATTGAGTGCTTTGCTATCAAATCAGTGAAAGAGGGAACAAACAACTCCAAAAGATACTCTTTCCCTCTTCCCCTTTTCTAACCAGAAAAGTGCTGTTGGCAGCCTTTTCTACAATTCGCGAACAGTCAAGAAGTCTGTTGATTAAGAGAGATTTGGAATAGATTTGGGTATAAATCTGAAAATTACTTAAAAGCGCAAAACGGGCAGTGGTTCGTTTGAAGGGAAAGCAGTGCCTTGCAGGGTTCTCTTCTCTTTTCTCCTCGCCCTGCAGGCATTATCCCCTCCCCTTTCTTACCCTTCAAGCATTATGAGACAGTAACTACTCCTAACTCTGTCTGTTCATCTACAGGCTTTGTGAAGTAAGCTTCTTCACTGTCCGCTGTATCAGAGGCATCATTAGCAGACTTGTTGGAAGAGCAACCGCAAACCCGATAAGCCATCCGCTTAGGAAAGCCGTGATAAACCTTGAAGTCCATCCGACCTGAACTGAAACCATAGTAAAAGTCATGACGGTATCCAAAATCGACACCATAAAAAAGGCGATCAAGAAACTTGAGTAGCTGGCGCTGATTCTCAGGACAAGACACCAGCATAGAGAGGAGACAGCCAAAAATAAAGCCTTATTGATAGGCGCAATCGATCAACAAGAACCAGGATTCAATAGTGGAGCTGGGGATGGGAGTTGAACCCATATAGAGCAGCTCTGCAGGCTACCGCCTGAACGGTTCGGCCACCCCAGCAACAATGGACTACTTATGAGACGGTAATAAAAATATTGGTATCCACGCAACGACACAATTCGTTGGACACAACGTTCGTGCAAGCTCCAAGAAGAAAAGGGATTGAATACTATTTGAAACTCGGCGAAAGCGAGGAGGAAAATCTAAATGGGAGTGCAATACTTGAATATAATCCGTTAAGAGTTGACAGGGATGAGTGAGAAAAAAATCAAGGAAGACCCGGTCAAGATGCACAAGGACGCTAACGGTCTAATGGAATCCGGGAAATATGAAGAGGCGAGAGATCTTTTCGTCAGAACTGCAGAGCTTTACCGGAAATCTCAAAACTTCTTCGACTCCACAACCATGCTCTACAAAGCAGGCGAATGTGACTTCGCACTCAAGAACTATGAGAAAGCCAGCGAGAGCTTCATGAAATCCGCGGAACTGTCCTTTGAGAAAGGTTTTGACAGATTCGGAGTCAGCGCGCTAGACTACGCCAAAGACTGCGAGAAAGCACTGGGCAAGAAACAAAAAGTCAAACAGCTCGAGAAGAAAATCAAGGAAACCAAAGCCAAACTCGAAAGCGCCTTCTAGGCGCTCACTTAGCTCCGTTTCCACCTATTTCCGATTTCAGATTTTCACGCTGATTTCTAAGCCAAGTACAAGACAAAGCTTGACATGAAAATGGCAACGCTATTCAAGACCTTGAGCGAACTCCTCGAAAAAGTAGAATCCACCAAAAAACGCCTTGAAATAATAGAAGCCACAGCACAGTTCTTGAAAAGCCTCGAACCCGAAGAACTAGAACCAGCAGTGTCAATGATTCTCGGCAGACCATTCCCGGCATGGAGCCAAGAAACTCTCGAAATCAGCTGGGCAACAGTAAGCTCAATTCTTCAACGAGTGACGACGACTGAATGGAAAATCTTCAGCCAAGCCATGAGCAACACAGGCGACGTTGGAGAAGCAGCAAAAAACCTATTCGAAAGATCAAGACCAACCAAGCAGACGCTACTCGTGCAGAAACAGCTCACCGTTCTAGACATCAGACACACTCTTGAAACCGTGGCCACAACAAAAGGTCCGGGCTCAAGAGAAAAGAAAGAACGCCTAATCGAAACCCTGTTCAGGCAAGCCTCGCCAATCGAAGCCAAATACCTAACAAAAATCCTCATCGGCGAAATGCGCACAGGTCTCCACGAAGGACTAGTCGAACAAGCCATAGCCAAAGCCTTCAACGTACCAATTTCATTAGTCCAGAAAGCCAGCATGACACTTGGCGACACTGGCGAAGCTGCAAGAATAGTCAGGACGGAAGGCGCAGAGGCCTTATCGAGACTTAAATTCAGAGTCTTCAGACCAGTAAAACTCATGCTTGCCCAAGTTGCCAACAATGTGGAAGAAGCCCTGAAAATGCACAACGGTAAAACTGCCTTCGAATACAAATACGATGGAGCGCGAGTGCAGATTCACAAGTTCAACGGTGAAGTGCGAATCTTCAGCAGGAGACTCACAGACGCTACAGCAAGTTTGCCAGAAATCGCAGAAACAATAAGAGCCAACATTAAAGCCCGTGAAGCAATCCTCGAGGGCGAAGTCATAGCCACAAACCTATCAGGCTACCCAATTCCGTTCCAGCATCTAATGCGAAGGTTCAAACGAGTCCATGGAATAGCAGACAAAACCGAAGAAATCCCGCTCAAGTTGTACCTTTTTGATATAGTTTACCTCAACGGCGAAAGCATGATCGAGTTGCCCTACCTGAAACGCAGACATATTCTGGCCGAAAACGCAGGAGAAACTCCGCTCACCAAACAAATCATCACAAACGAAGAGAAAACAGCCGAGAAATTCCTCGAAGAAGCGCTATCAGCAGGACACGAGGGACTGATGGCGAAAAAACCAGACAGCCCCTACACTCCGGGAACCAGAGGCAAAAACTGGCTAAAAATCAAAACCATCCTACAACCCCTCGACCTAGTTATCACCGCTGCAGAGTACGGTTACGGAAGAAGACACTGCTGGCTCTCAGACTATTATCTCGCAGCAAGAGAAACGGAAACCGGCAACTTCCTTGAACTCGGAAAGACCTTCAAAGGCTTGACAGACGAAGAAATCAAAACCATGACAGAACAACTCAAGAAGCTGGCAATAGCGGAGGATCACCACCGAGTAGTTGTCTTACCGAGAATAGTCGTGGAAGTAGCCTACAACGAAATCCAAAAAAGCCCAAAATACAAGAGCGAGATGGCACTGCGCTTCGCGAGGATAACGCGCATAAGAGAAGACAAAACGCCAGAAGAAGCAGACACAATAGAGAGAGTCAGGGAAATCTACGAAAAACAATTCCTTAAAAAAGGCAGATATAAAACTGAAACGAATAAGTAGAGTGCGAGAAAAATTGAACCAAACGGAAAAAAAAGCTTTCGCCGACGAATTCTACAGCCGACAGCTATCAATGAAAGAACTCGGCCGTAAAGGCCAACAGAAGCTTTTAAACGCCAAAGTCGCAATCGTCGGCGCGGGAGGACTAGGGACAGTCAGTTCGCTCTACTTAGCCTTGGCAGGAGTGGGTCACCTACGGCTCATAGACCAAGACACAGTTGAGACGCAAAACCTACACAGGCAGATACTCTACACACTAGAGGACCTGCATTTTCCGAAGGCAGAAGTCGCAGCGAAACGCCTAGAAAAACTCAACCCGCTCTTGAAGGCGGAAGCCATCACGGAAAACCTAAATCCAAAAAACGCCGAGCAATTGCTGAAAGGAACGGACTGCGTCGTCGATGGTCTAGACAACATGAGCACACGGTACGCGATAAACCGAGCATGCGCGAGGCTGAAAATTCCGTACATTTTCGGGGCAGCCATCGGACTGGAAGGAAACCTCTCCGTCTTTCAAACACCCGAAACCCCCTGCCTCGAATGCATAATGCCAAACCTCTCAGACACCGAGCTTCAAACCTGCAACACCCGGGGAGTACTCGGCGCCACGCCCGGAATAATAGGGGCAATGCAAGCCCTCGAAACAATCAAAATGATCACAGGAGCCGGTACCCCACTCAAAGGGAAACTCATGGTCTGCGATTTCAACGACATGTCCTTCGCAACAATAGACATTTCCAAACGGGCAAACTGCCCTGCATGCAAAGGCGAAGCAGCACCAGATACACGCAAAGAGAAACTCGTATGGCTCTGCGGAACCCGCACGGCAAACGTAAACCCCGAAAAAGTCATGAAACTAGACTTCGACAAGATCTACGAGAAAACTAAGCAACACTTCAAAGTCCAAATACGATCACGCCTGGCCATAATCTTCAGCTACAGAGACCTCGAAGTCAGCCTGTTCAACGGCGGAAGAATGCTAATCAAGAACGTTACGAACGAGAAAGCCGCGTTGGAAGCGTACAGAGAAATACTCCAAATCCTCGAGATAAAACAATAGACAGTCTTCTACGCCAGACTGCCTTAGCATGACACCCAACCTCAGTTTTCAAAAAGTTCCAATAACAGCATGACAAAAGAAACAGCTAAAAGGCAATAACGAAAGTAACTTGATGATGAGCATGGCGACACCGCGAGAAATTAAGCCGACGCTAAAGATAGTTTTTGGAACCGTTTTTGCCGCGCTAGTCTGCGTGGTAACAGTCTTGTTTGTTCTCCCGATACCTGCTACCAGCGGATACTTCAACCTCGGAGAATCCATAATTTACATCTCCGCATTGACCTTCGGTCCCTTCGTTGGGGCAGTTGCGGGAGGCGGTGCCGCCATCGCAGACTTGATTCTGGGTTTCTACGTGTTTGCCCCAGGAACCCTGATAATCAAAGTCCTCGAGGGAATAATCGTGGGCGCACTCAACAAGAGTCTAAAACAGCGAATCACAAGCACCACTCTAAGCGCGACGATCTCAATCATCCTGGGTGGTGGGTTTATGATCATAGGGTACTTCATTTATGAACAAGTTGTGCTTAGCTACCCCGTGGAACTTGCAATCGCAGAGGTGCCGTTCAACATCGTCCAAGTCATAGTTGGTTTGGCAGTTGCCCTGCCTGTGTTCCACGTGTTGATTCGAATGTTCCCACAACTTAAAAGCTAGACCCGAAACAACATAAACCGTGGTCCAAGAAATGACATTGCCGCCAGGGAAAATACCCATAGATATCCTGAAAAATGTAGTCTTCAAACACCTAGGCGCAGCAAGAAAAGAAGTCACCCTCGGACCGGCAGCCGGAATCGACGGCGCAGTTCTAGACCTGGGCGAAAAATCACTCATCGTCTCCATGGACCCAATCACAGGAGCTGTCGAACGAATAGGCTGGCTCGCGGTGAACGTAAACGCAAACGACATCGCAACCTTTGGCGTCGAACCAGCATTTCTTTTCTCGTGCATACTGCTGCCTGAAAACTCGGGCAAGAAAACCATCGAAACCATAAGCCAGCAAATGGACGCTGCGACAAGAGAGCTGGGAATCGCAATCGTCGGTGGACACTGCGAATCAACACCAGGACTGACAGGACCGATAGTTGCATGCTGCATAATGGGCACGACTGGAAAGGACCAGTACGTAACAGCCGGCGGAGCAAAACCTGGCGACAAACTAATCCTTACAAAAAGCGCTGGAATAGAGGGAACGGCTATTCTAGCATCTGACAGAGAAGCGGAACTCACGAAAGCCCTTTCTACGGAGACGCTAAGCAAGGCAAAACACTTCTACTCACAAATAAGCGTCGTCAAAGAAGCCCTAACAGCGTTCAGAACGGGAGGCGTCCACGCCATGCATGATCCAACCGAAGGCGGGGTGCTTAACGGAATACACGAAATGGCAGAAGCCTCAGGCATAGGAGTAAGAGTCTTCAAGAAAGAGATCAGAGTACAAAACGAAACCGAGCAAATATGCCAACACTTCGAAATCGATCCGCTCCAGCTCATAAGCTCAGGCGCGCTACTAATCGCAGCAAGCGAAGAATCAGCCCAAAAAATCACAGGCAAACTATACGAACAGAACATCCAAGCCTCAATCATCGGCGAGTTCCTCGAAGACAAGAAACAGCGACTGCTCGTAACTGAAGAAGGCAAAACGAAGAAGCTCGCACGTCCAGTGTCAGACCACTTATGGACCGCACTAGGTCGCCAGGACACCGCGTAAACCCTGAAGAGATAACTGAAGAACCCAATAGAAGAAGAAGAACGGATAGAAAGCAACATACTCATAATTATGGGAATAGACCAAACCACATTTTAGCTCTAGAACAGCCTGCGAGATTCCGTTCTCCAGATTCCAATTGTCCGGTGGTTTGAAATGCAAACAATAGATATCATCGCCAACGAGAACCTTGTAACCCTTCTCCTCAATCCACTTGACTATGAAAGAATCCTCGTAAGCATGCAACTCTTCAGGTATTTTTATCCCAGCCACAGCCTCACGACGAATAAGCGTATCGTGCATACCACCGCGGAGACTGAAACACTGCTTTGCTACAAGGCTCTGTAGCTTCACAAAGCGCTTGTCTTTGCTAACGTTCGGGATAACGTCGATATTAACCCCCCAAACGGCGCCGACCTTTTCAATCATGTTTTTCTTTGCTTTCCTGAACCAGTCTTTGCTCAGGATCACGTCGCTATCAACAAACATGAACCAATCAGTCTGGACCTGCCGAATTCCAGCTTCGCGCGCCCTAGCCCTTGAACCATTTATCTGCAAGACTTGGATGTTGCCCCATTTCTTTTTTGCTTGATCCACTATCTCCAGAGTATTGTCGGTTGAGAAACCATCAATAACAATCAGAGTCATGACTGGCACGTTGTCATAGATTGACTTTAGGCATTTCTCGAGAAGATGCCCACTGTTTCTCGTTAGAACAACGACGTCGATTACCTGCACGACACAGCCCCAAGAGTGTTCTGAAGTATTAGATTTCAACAGTAAGCGATACTTAAACAATCTTCAAATAAGAACCTATTGAAAGAACCTGGCAGTAGCCGATAAACGACAGAAAAAAGGGATTGGCACCTAGCTGCGCCGTGCACTCTTCGACAATACCAGATAAACAGAGTACGCAGCGTAGAAGCCGTATGCAAGAAACAACTTGCCCAACAACCTAAAGCTACCACATCTGATGCCCTCAACAACAAGATTTGTGCTTCCCCGAAAAGTCCAAACAGCCTCGGGTCTATGATGAACGCAGTAAGGATTGTAGCAAGCAACTATCTTGTAACCTTTTTGAGCGATCCAATCTCTGATATAGGCATCCTCGAACACGTGAAGGTTTTTCGGAATCTCGATATCCCGCACCAAATCGGTGCGAATAAGGGTGTCGTGAGTCCCTCCCCTCAAATCAAAGATCTTTCGAGTCACCCACAGAAACATCTTGAGCGCGACCTCGTTCTGTATCGTAGACCAAACCTCTATTCCCCAAACTGCCCCAGCTTCTTTGTCAATATGCTCTAACGCTTTTTGATACCAATTCTTGCAAACAACCACGTCACTGTCTATGAACACAAACCAATCCGTTTTGACTTGCCGTATGCCTTTCTCCCTTGCCGTTGCTCGGGTTCCCCTATCAGAGAACACAAAGATGTTACGATATTTCTTGTTAAACCGGTCAAGTATGGCAAGCGTTTTGTCTGTAGAATAGCCATCCACCACTATTAGCCGGCTGACTGGAATATTCTCGTACATTGACCGCAGACACTTTTCAAGAACCCTCTCACTGTTCCTGGTCAGCAGCACTACGTCAACAGAACCCATATTGCCCAATTACTTCCTCATCATCGTTATGAAGCTTCCCAATTCACCCTCTTTCTCCAAGGGACTATCAGTCATTGTTTTTATAGTCCTATTCTGACTACTCTCATATCAACAGAGCGGTTAGTGACACGTTATTTGACTTCAGGGATCCAAAAAGCAGCAATGGTGGCAGCGCGATCGCTTACCCCGGGCAAACCTCACCATGCTCAATGGATGATCACAAGAAAATGCAACTACCGCTGCAGAGGATGCAACATCTGGCAAGAACAAGACAAAGAAGAACTCACAACAAAACAAGTCATCCAAGGCTTAGACATCCTCAAAGACCTCGGGATCGTTGAACTCGTAATCTCAGGCGGCGATCCACTGCTGAGAGACGACGCCCAAGAAATCATCGAGTATGCCTCAAAGCACTTTGTTACAACTGTATATGACAACGGCAGCATGGCGGTCAAGAAGATTGACGCGTTACGAAGCGTTGATTTTGCCGCAATTTCCATCGACAGCTTGGACCCAGCCAAGAACGACCAGATAAAGGGAGTCGAGGGTGCATGGGCAAAGGCGATGGAAACCGTGGAAACCCTTCACAAAGAAGGAATAAACGTGGCAGTAACACCGACAATATCCCAGATGAACCTCAATGAAATCATTGACATAACAAACCATTTCACCGAAAAAGGCATTCCAGTATGGTATTGCCTCTACTCATATGATACTTCCATTGACTCAAAACAACTCTTCAGAATCGGCAAACCGAAGG
The DNA here is from genome assembly GCA_964632825.1 of uncultured Candidatus Bathyarchaeia archaeon. Lineage (GTDB taxonomy): Archaea > Thermoproteota > Bathyarchaeia > Bathyarchaeales > Bathycorpusculaceae > UBA11855. The sequence goes on along the minus strand of CAZWBY010000002.1, from coordinate 39,556 downwards.
ACGAACTAATCATAAAAGACAAGCAAGGCATGATCAATCTCTGCAACGCACTCATAGAGATGAAAAAGAAAAACAAGAACATCCTCATGACAACCAAACTGCTCAAAACCCTCCGAGACTATTACGCTCAGGATCGAAGAACGTGGAACTGCCGTGCACTTCAAAACTTCTTGGTTCTAGACCATAAAGGAAGAATCGCCGGATGCCACGTCCACAACTTCGCTGCATCTGTCTTCGACCTGCCCAAAGTGTGGAAAAGCAGCGAGTTTGACAAACTACGAGAAACATACCATAGCTGCAGCCAATGCACTTACCTTTGCTACATCTTCTATTCACTTCACGGAAGTCCTTACGGGAACCTCACGTTGGCAAAAGATCAATGGAGAAACTCGAAGCTCCTGTTCAACAAGAAACCTAATCTTCCAGGTTCGGCAAAAACCCAATAATTTTCGTCAACGACATAACGAACATACTGTCGAGTTTTTGCTCCTCTTCAATGGCCAAAATTCCAGCTAGCCAAGTCGGCCGAAACAGAAAATCAGGCATGTTTTCCTCGATAATTCTGGGTCCGCTATCCTTGGGCTTCTTAAGCTCGACTAATGCAGGCAGAAATAGCAGAAAGACGGGGATCAATATTCCAAGAAACAAAGCAATAATGTGAACAGGAGTCATAAGCATGAATAATTTTGGAGCAATGTGAATCAGAACGCGATACAACGATCTCCACTTCCCCTGTGCGAGGTCTTAGCCCAAACCAGATGGTTCTTTCGCAGAGCCTTAGAAACCAGCAAATCAAACAATGCCTTGGTACAGATGAATGTGTTATAGAAGAAAGTGAAAAACAACAAAGGAAGCAACCACTGAATTCTCGTCCTACCGTCAAGGTATGCTCCAATTCCAACTTCAAAAAAAGGCGCAAAGTTCCCCACAAAACTATACAAGGAAAGAGGCAGAAACAGCCAGAGCGCCCCAACCAAACTTGACGAGCCCAAGAAAACAAGTGAGATGCCCAGTAGAAACGAGAGCAAGACAACTATGGGCATGAAATAGACATTCAAGAGCAGAAACCCATCAATCCTCTCGCTAATTGTCAGGTTACGACTTGTTAGCACTTTCCATGAATGTTTGAAGGCACACTGCATGTGTCCCCTGGCCCACCGGTACCTTTGTCGGCTATAAGCCCTCCAGTTATCCACTGCCTCTTCATAGGATTCGACATCGCCAGCGTAGCGGACTCGGAACCCGCTAAGGCGAACCCTGAATGTCAGATCAGTATCTTCTGCCAACATAGATTCGTCCCAACCGCCGAGGCTCCCCAAGAGATCACGCCTGAATCCGCCCACCGTCCCTCCAAATTGAGGAGTCAGCAGCAGATCCTCTCGGGCTTGCTGGTCAACTCGATAGCCACCTATGCGCTCCAACGCCACAAGCCTCGTAACCGTATTCTGGGACTCATTCAAGACCACAACTCTGCCTTGCACAGCACCCACCACTGGATCTGAAAAGAAGCTAACAAGTCTAGAAACCATTCCTCTCTGCGGGTAGTAGTCAGCATCAAAACAGAGGACTATTTCCCCTGCCGAATTCTTGAACCCAACATTCATGGCTATGGATTTGCCTCCTCCCCCTTCAGTCCTGTGAATAACCTTGATGAACGGGAAGCGACTTGCGTATCGGTCAGCAATTTCTCCTGTACTGTCGGAAGACGCGTCATCGATAACAATGACTTGAAGCTTTTCCCGCGGATAAGCCAACTCCGTGGTTCTCTGAAGCAGTCTGCCGATGACCCTAGCCTCATTACGCGCGGGTATGAGAATCGCAACAGTAGGCTCAAAAGTTCGGTTAGAATTCACTACAGGCTTTACTCTATGTCTTGCTGCTCTCAAAACCGCGAAAGTGAATACGTAATGCCGCACAAGGTAAACTGTCAGCAGAAGGACGAAGACACAGAAAACAACTTCAATTGCACTCTTAATCAAGTGATTCCCTCAGCGTGTTCCAACTTGAGTCTTGGGAGGACGGAAAGGCTCAACGACCAAAAGGATACGATCCATATCGAGTTGAGAAGAGGAAAGAGAATCCTGAAACATACGATAAAAATATCTCCCAAATTAGAACCACCGAAGTCGGCAATTATAGCCAAGAGATAGTTCCACGCTAAACCCATCAGGTTCCCCAATGCGAGTAAACCGAGTTTTCTTCTCAGTGTCCCATTCAACTCAAAGAGGAATGAGAGGAAAAGAAAATTGAAAACGAAGAGAATAGCCGCTGTTTCAAGGCTTAGAAGGTGAAGGCAACCTGTAAGGAAGAAAAGTGCTACACCTGCTGTTGTTATTGATGCAACAATAGCAAATCGAGTTTTCATCTAACTCACCTACCTTCTCCCCTATCCAGATTGAAGCAATTTCAGAAGGAAGTATGCATTATATGCATACTCAAGTTTTAAGATTTGCGCTTCGATCCAAGAACAGCTTCACTGAAATAGATCACAAGACAAAACGCTTCAATTATTGACAAGCATGTTGTCGATGACCCTGCAAAGAGCACTGAAAACCTCTTCAGGGCTCAGATTGTCAGTGTCCAAGACAAGATCAAACGGTTTGAAATCTTCCCCAAGAGAGAAACCGTAGAGCTTCTTGTATATGGCTTTGGTCTTCTCTTCCTTCTCTTTGAGCATCTTCAAAGCCTGTTGCACAGTGATTCCGTCCCTCTTCGCCACTCGCTCAGCCCTCTTCTCCAACGAAGCCAGCAGCCATATCTTGAGTCCATCCTTAAGAAGCCAAGGCATGGTCCAGCTGTCTAGCAGCACGTTTCCTTGCCTTCCGTAGCTCAGAAGCTTCTCGTCGACAAGCTTGTCAAACTTGGGGTCTTTCTCTCTAACCCGCAAGAAATCAAGACCCGCCGGGCTTTCCCACCATCCTCGACCAGTCGCGTTATAGCTTTCCTCCTTTGCCAACTCTTTCAAAGCATCCCCGCCCGAATAGTAACGCAACCCATATTTTTTGGCAATCTTCTTAGCCACCGTGCTCTTGCCGGTTCCAGCTAGCCCGGAAATGCAAATTACAGGTCCATTCTTGTTTTGACGTTTCACGTTCTTATCTCCGCTCGTGGCAATGCCTCCGATAACTCGCGCCTATTCCATCGGCATTATGCCAAGTATGCGAGATGCGAGCGTTCCGAAAAACAAGGAGCAGATCGGGTACCAGTAGAAGACTGATATTTGACCCAAATCATTGCCCAAGAACTGGCTGAACCCAGGCAGATATGCTACTGGGGTTGATCCGAAAGTCGGGGTTAGTACAAATATCCAGATTATGATGTAAATGAAAGAAATCCCGAGAAGCAGCATCTGAGGTTTAGCCATTTTTGTCTGCATGTTCATTATCTGGGATTCTTTCTTTTTCAGCTTCTCTAGCTGTTTCTTGTCCCCTGCACGGGCCGCGGCCATTTGCTGCGATCGGTATTCGGCCATCTCTTTCTGCATCGTTCTGTAAGAATCCCAGCCCACTAGACGACTAACCAGAAAACGGTTTAGTCCGCTGTTGACAAGCGCGATCAGGATGGAAATTGCCATTATAGACAAAGTCGACCAAGGCATAACTGATATTTCGAAAGCCATCTCAATTCACCGAATTCTAAGGCGTTGTTAGCCTATTCTTGGACCGTTGCTAATAACTATTTTTGCTGTCTCCTAGCTATTCCCCGAAGATGCGTCGGAATGCAGGGAACATTTCAGCGGCTCTTTCACGCATTAGGAGCTCGTAGTACTGGTAGATTATGCCCACCGACAGCAAGATGCCTGTTCCTGAACCGAAAACTCCAAGGAAATCTGATATGCCGGCAATTAGCCCTACCACTATACCGCCAAGAACAGTCACCACAGGAATGTATCGTTTCAGCATTGTCTCAATAGGTTTCTCAGAACGTCTGTATCCTGGAATCTGCATCCCTGAATCCATGAGTTGTCTTGCCACTTTCCCAGGACCGAGGCCTCCCACTTCAAGCCAGATGACCGAAAAGACAGCGCAGAAAGCAACAAGTATGCCCAGGTAAGCTGCCGCTCTCAGAGGCTCCGCTGCAACGGCTGTAAGACTCTGCGGTGCCGTTACGTAGTACGCGAGACCGCCGGTAAGACTGGAATCAGTCGTGTTGAATTGACCAATTATGTCAATCAGAATGTTCGCTCCAGGTGCAGGTCTGCCTTGTGTGCTCCAGATTAGCTGTGAGAAGAAGTAAACGTTTGCGAATAGCGCAGATGCGAAGATGACTGGCAGGTTGGAAACGTACAGGAGTTTGATTGGGTATCGGCTTCGAAACCCTTTGTACCCTGCGTAAGTAAGTGGCAACTCAACTCTGACGCCTTCCATGTAGATTATCACGAGGAAAGCAACGATTGTGGCTATGAATCCAAGCAGCCCACCGTAGCCTCCTCCGCCGATTACCCATTGAGTCAGTGTCTGTTGACCCCTGAGAAGTGATTGAAGTGCTCCAACGAACAAGCCTGTCCCAGGAGAGAATGTTTGCCATATGATCTGTTGGGCGACTCCAGCCATGATGAATAGGCTGATTCCACTGCCCATGCCCCAGCCCTTTTGGATCAGCTCGTCAAGCAGCATTACAATAATTCCCGCGAATATGAGCTGCAGAAATATTACGATGGTTGTGGGTCCAGCAAGTGTTCCGTACATTCCGCTGATTATGTACGCTGAAGCCTGAACGCCTGTGAGCACTATGGAAAAGACTTTGCTTGCAATAGTGAAGAGCCCTCTGTCTTGGGAATCGGACATGTCGCATTGAATGATGGCTGAGCCAGCCAGCAATTGAAGTATTAAGCCCGCTGTGACTATTGGACCAATGCCAAGCTCCATGAGGGTGCCACGGTTTGAAGCGAAAATAACCCTCAAGGCGCTGAACTGATCTGAAGCGGATGCGGGAATTCCGTAGAGCGGGACCTCCGTCATGACCAAGAATATTACTAAGACCAATGCAGTCCAGAAGATTTTTTCGTTGAAACTGACCTTACGTTCAGGAACCTTGATTTCCGGAAGTACTCTTCCGACTGGTTTGAACAGACTTAGAAATCTTCCGGCCATTGACTATTTTTACTCTCCGGTTTCCTGAGACGCAGCGAGTACTTGTCCGCCTGCTTTCTTGATTTTTTCAGCTGCGGACTTTGAACAGGACACAACTTTGACGGTTATTGCTTTCTTGATCTTGCCGCTGCCGAGAAGTTTTGCATAGCCCAGACTTGTAAGATCCAGTGTCGTCTGTTGTTCGCCTCCAGTAGAGAGCTTAGATGCCAATTCTTCAAGTTTGGCTACGTTGATTACACTCTCGTTGCGGCCGAGGCTTTGAGGCGAAGTGAAACCGTGTTTGCCAAAATAATCCTTCTCGTAGGTAGTCACATAGCTCCAGAGATGCTTGTGTCTGCCTGCCTTTCGGTATCCTTTTGAACCTGACTTTCTGTGCTGACCTATCCGCCCGTAGCCCTGAGTTCTTGAACCCCGAGTCTTCCGGATTTTCCTGAGTTTGTGCGGCATCTTTCTTTAGCCTACTTGTTTCTTGATTGTCTCTTCCTTGACGGCCTTTCTTAACTTTATCTCAAGCACTCCATTCTTGTACGTGGTGTGCATGACGTTTGGAATCACTACCTTCGGTAAATTTAAACTTTTATAAAATCTACGATCCTTCGCTCTTGCCGAGAGCGTTAATTTTTGATCTTTAACATCTATCTTCAGGGTTTCCCTGTTGAAACCTGCAATTTCAGCCACGATTGTGATCCAGCTGCTTTCCTGAAAGATGTCTATGAGAGGCTTAGGCTCTTTCCAGCTCTTCCTACCGTATCCTCTGGAACGGTTTTTCTGTGGATGCACATTTTGAACCCTGCGAAAGTTTTCTAGTATGCGCAAACTTTTTGGGGTTTTTCGCGGGCCTTGCAAGTCTAGCCACTTCAGAAATTTTCTGCTTCGCCGCCATTTTGCGCTCATGTTTGTTTCTCCTGAATACACAGGCAATTTCCACAGTAGCTATAAAATGTATCGCACATGAAAGCGTAGAAAAATCGCCGACTCCAAATGGTGAGTCACCATGGAATTAGCACCAGACAGCAACAACTGAACCTCACTCGCACTTTTTGGATGGCAAAAAACCTAGAAAAGGCTTCGAAAGAGCGAAAAAGAAAAAAGGCTCTTATAGAGCTGAATTACATCATGCGCGATGCGAGTTCGTTTATGGCTTCTCCGCGATACCCTGCCTCGCCGCCTGCGCGGAAACTCTTCTTGGTCTTGCCCTTGAAGCCTTTTCTCGGTGGATGTAGCTTGAAGAGAGGCTGGATTCCTGGAAGATTTCTGTAGGCGATCTTACAGGAAGCGATTGCGGCTGCAAGTTCGCCTAATGATTTGTAACCGATTTTCTGAGCATATTCTTCGGTTAGTTTTTTGTCGCCTGCGAGTCTTCCACGTTTCATCAACAGAGCGGCAACTGTCTCGTTCGAGATTTCGCCCCACGTTACGTAGCTTTGTACTCGTTTCAGCATTCCAACCATTGATGGGCTATTTTCAACGAGCACCGCATGATTGCTCTTGCTAAGATGAAGCATTTCAAGGGTTTCTCTTGCCTCCCGTTGGGCGCTTACGGTCCCGCGGACTTTAATCGCCAAGAAGCATTTGCATTCAGAGGCTTTCTCAGTCAAGTCACTTCACCCAGTCAGCCGTCGTTATGAGGTTGTACGTCTTGCGCAAAGCGTCGAAGATTGCATGTGCATATGAAGGTACTGTTCGTGTTGAACCGTAGCTTCTCATCCAAAGATCTTTTACGCCAGCTAAGCCCAAGATTACTTTTGAGACTTCACTTGCGACAAGCCCCAATCCTCTTGGTCCTGGAACCATTACGACGCGGACTCCACCACATTTGCCCTCCACTTGAAACGGAATTGAATGTGGTTTTCCGCAGCCGCATTCCCAACTTCCGCAGCCGCGTTTGACTGGCACAATGTTTATCCGGGCGTTGATTGCGGCTTTTTCTATCGCGTTCCGAACCTGACTGGCTTTCCCAGAACCCAAACCAATGTAGCCATCCCTGTTGCCAACCGCGACGATGGCTTTGAACCTTGATTTCTCGCCGGCGTCGGTTTGTTTCTGAACAAGGTTGACATTTATGACTTCTTCTTGCAGATCTGGAAGCAACGCGTCCACTATTTGGGCTTCGGAGATCTTCATACCGCTTAGGAAGACTTCGTCAATAGAGGTGATTTTGCCCTCTTGGATCATCTTGCCCAAGCGAGTTTTTGGAGCCCATTCCTCCAAGTTTACTGTTCTGTTTCTTTCTTGACGGCTCATGCTTCTTCACCCTCAGTCTTGAACGAGCTTAAAATTGCAGCTTTAATTTTCTGGAAGTGCTCAGGGAGCTTCTCTGGAGCAAGACCTTTGCTCAGGTACCGCGAAAATCGTTTCGAGTAGTCTTCGGAGTCTGCGCTCAAGCTCTTTGCGTACTTGGCTATATGTTCAGCCTTGGCTCTCTCCTTGCCAAGCTTTTCTTCAGAATGGGGAATGTTCATCCCGGCTTCTAAGGCACCATTCAACACGGCGAATAGCCTTGACCCTTTTGTTGGTCCGGCTAGACCCAAGTCTAGGACAGCCTCATTTGTTCCCACTTTTTTAGCTCTTAGACCGCACAGGAGCCCCGTTAGATATGCCGAAGGGACGTTGCCGCCTGGAGCGTTCCAGCCGTATTCTTTCAACTCGCTGCTGTGCGCTGCTGCCAAAATCTCGTCGCCAATTTGTTTGGCAACCACCACTTGGGCGATCATATTTTTTGTAGAGTTTCGGGCTACAAGGCGAGGTTTGCCAGACATTATCAGAGCCTTGCGTGCTTTGTAATCGGTCTTTCCTTCTCTTCGGCGCCTCATCTGGACGCGGAAGTTTGCACCTTTCGCCATTTAGCGTTTCCTCCAGAGATCATGTCCTTTCAAGTAGCGTTCAAGGTCAGCTATGGATTCGAATCGTCCACTGCCGGCCATTCTGTACGTTTGACTGTAAGTTTTCTCTGTTATGACTCTGCTGGCCTTGAGCTCACGAAGCTTCTTACGTTGTGATCTAATCTTGATCATCCAAGCGTCTTTCTTTGACATACTAGCTTGCGGGCTTCCGCCGTAGCTGCCAACGCCTTTCCTCCTGCCTTGGCGCTTCTTTTCTTTGATTGTTTTCGCCCTTGAGCGGCTTACGCTTTTCTCAGGCAGTGACTTGATGATTTTTTCGTGAATGAGCTTCCTAACTTCCTCGCGAGTTATAGCACCCTCCACGTCATCGGTCCTTTCTGGATCCATCCAGACTCGGTTTTGACCGACTTTCAGGATTTGTGCTGCCAAACGTCTTTGACTGGTGAGATTTGTCATTGTTGTTCAGCTCCTTCCTGAGTCTTGGGAGTTTTGCTTGTTCGCTTGTGCTTCTCGGGAAGTGAACTCTTCCTAATTTCTTCTTTCTTCGAAGCTACGCTCTTAGGTTTTGATTTTGCTCTCTTCTTTTCTGTTTTCTTTGGCTCTTTGATTGGTTTCTCTTCCACTTTCTCAGTTTTTGCTTCAGTTTCGGCGGTTTCTTCTTTTATTTCCTTGGCGTTCAGGACGACGATTTTCTTCTTTCTGGCTTCAGCGATTATTTGTGTCCGCTTCTTTCTGCCAACAGTGTGAGCGATTCTAGCCGCTTGCGTCTTTGGATCGATAGCGGCAACTTCCTCCGCGTTGTGAACCAAGATTTCCCGATAACCAGACGGGTGAAGACCACTGGCAATCTTTGGACCCTTGTAGCCTGTACTAACCATGGGTGGCCACCCCTTGATCTTGCGTCGCATTTTGTGGTCTAGTCCACGGGGTCTCCGCCAGCTTTTCTTCAGTTTGGTGTAGCGCCAGCTTTCTGACCGGGCAAACTCGGGTTTCTTATGCTTGGCGCGCTTTCGCGTTTGCAGAGCTTTTCGCATTTGGGATGCTCTCCTCTCGACCATTTTACTCCATCCCCTCGTTACGCTCGTAAACATATAGTCCGTCCAGGAAGACTCGCGGATCTTTTCGCCTGACCTTTGTAGCTTGTTCTATGTTAGCGGCTGTTTGACTAACGTTCTCCAAGTTAAGACCTTGAACAATTATGTCTTCAGCTTCGACCTTGACCTTGACGTCACCGATTATTTTTGCTCTCCGAGCTCTACGCTCGCCAGTGAAGTTCTCGATCAAAACCGATTTTCCCTGAACCTTTGCCGAGATAGGAAAGTGAGAGAACACGATTTTGATCTTATACGTGAAGCCTTTCTGTACGCCAGTAACCATGTTCTGGACGTGGGAGTGAAGGGTACCTACGAGAGCTGCTTCTTTCTTGCGCGGCCATTCAGCTGAAATTCGGACATTTGTCCCATCTGGCTCTATAGATATTGGAACACCAGAAAAGTCTCGCGACAAGGTGCCTCTTGGACCTTTTATAGTTACTTTTTTTCCATCTAGCCTTGCTTCCACACCATCTGGAACTTGCACGATTCGAGAGATTTCTGGCAACCTCATCAGTTACAGCTCCTAATATACGAAGGCTAAAAGCCTGCCTCCAAGATTCTTCTCTTCAGCTTCACTGTGAGACATCACGCCTCGGGAAGTTGAAACAACCATGATGCCCACATCCCTAGACGGTAGGAACTTTTTCTCCCAGTCTTCAAACTTGTCAAACTGCACAGGAAAGCGTGGTTTAACAGCGCCACATTTGTTTATTCTTCCCAGAAGTTGGACCTTGAACTTACCCGAACGACCATCATCAATGAATTCAAACTCCCCTAGGTAGCCATTCAGCTGCATTATCCTCAACACGCGACCCAGCAGCTTAGAAGCAGGGCTGATTATACACTCGCGTTTGTTACGCATCTCGTTGTTTATGACAGTTATCAAACCGTTGGTCAACGTGTCCATTTTTTCCCCTTCTATTCATATTTTTTAAAGCCAAGTTTCGGAGCTGCTTCCCTAAAACAGTGCCTACACAAATATAAACCGTAACGTCTGATTACTGGTCCGTAGGCTCCGCATCGTTTGCAAGGTCTGGAGCCCTTGCCATATGTCCGTACTTTCTTTGTTTGCTGTTTTCCCATGCATACCTCTCCTGCTCTAGACGATTTCCACTCCCAAAGTCTGCTTTGCGAAGATCACCGCTTCTTCCGGAGTCAGAACGTGTTTGGATCCGACAGGTGCTTTCGCCTTTCTTCGCTTTTTCACACGGTACCCAGGTCGACCCATGGAAACGCATATGTCCATACCGAATATGCCTATGTCTGGATCATACTTCACGCCTGCGATTTCTATGTGTTCTTTCAATCCGAAGGCAAAGTTGCCTTGTTTGTCGAATGATGAACGGGAGATCTTGTTCTCGATAACTGGCAATACTTTCTTCAGGAAGTCGACCGCCTTTTCCTTTCGTAATGTGACTACCGCCGCAATTGGCTCGTTCTGTCTAATTCCGAAGTCTCTAATAGTTTTCTTCGCCTTGGTTTTTATCGGAGTTTGATCTGTCAGTTCCTTGAGTACTTTTGAAGCTTTTTCCAGAGGCTCTCCTGATTTTCCAACGTTGAGGTTGACGACGACTTTTTCAATTCTCGGTCTGAGCATGGGTTGTGCTTCCCATTTCTTAATGATCTCTTCTTCAGACACTGCTGGTTGCCTCCGTTATCAGTGGTTGAGCTTCGCCTATTGAGAAAACGAAGCCCATGATTGTTTGGCACTTTGCGCCTGTCTCGTCTTCAATTACTACCAGAGCATTTTGGCGTTTCTTGGCTTCGGCTTTTTCAATCTCGACTATTTTGCCCTTCTTACCGACGTTCTTTCCGCCGGTGATCACTGCCAGATTACCAACTTTGGTGACGACCTTTGTTGCGACTTCTTTATCAGGAAGTCCTATCTTCAGAACATCAAAGGTATCATACTTGACTTCAACAAGGTTCTTCGGGTCAGCCACCCTAACAAGTATGTTTGAGCCATCGTGGAGCGCGATCTGCACCCCTTCCTTGATTACCTTCTTGTTCTCGACTCTAACCAGTTTGAACGTTGACTCTTTCTTGTCTATCTTGCTGAGAACCAAGCCCTTAGGTGAAGGCATGACCCTGTAGTATTCGTTCACTTCCGGCAGGGCAATAATGTCCATAATACCAACGGGGAAATCGGCTCTCTTTCTGGTTATTCCATCAACTGCAAGTTTACCCTGTGCGAGAATCATGCCAGCCTCTTTTTTGGTTTTTGCTACGCCAAGTATGTCTCGAAGGACTAGCGTAAGCGATAAGGAATTCTCAAGGTCGTGAGGTCCGGACGCGGGTCTAACGACCCACGTGAATTCTTTTCTGTGAATTGGCCAAAATTTTGGTGACGGATTTCGTTTTAGCCTTCCTGGTTTTCCTTTCTTTCCCAAACTATACTCCTCCTTCTACTGCAGGTTTACGTTTCGCACGCGTTTTCTTCACTGGTGCTTCAGTCTTAGTCTCTTTCTTTACCGCTTTCTTCTCTTTCTTGACAGCCACGCGTTCTTTCGGTTTGGCTGCAGCGATTTTCTTCTCGGCGACTTTTTTTGCGGCTGGTTTCTTAACAGTCTTTTCGATTTTCTTCTCAACTTCTTCTATTGCTTCAGCTGGTTCCTCTGTCTTCACTTTCACTGGCGCTTGCGGCTTTTTCTTCACAACTTCTTCCTCTTTGGCTGCCAGTTGCTTCTTTCTTTCAAGTGCTTCTTTTCGCCATTTGTCGTCGAGATTAAGGTTCTTAATCATGACTTTCGATGGGTGCAACGGGAGGAAAATTGTTGTTCCATCCACTTTTTCGCGGGTCAAACCTTCGACGTAGAGACGGAAGTTCTTAAGATCTACTCTTGATATCTTGCCTTCAAACCCTTTGCGATCTCCGCGCATTACTCGCACGGTGTCGCCCTTTCGAACTGGAAGTGATTTCACGCCTCGTGATTTGATGAGTTCGGGAGCCAATGGAGCGGCCATAAGCTTGTGTCGAATATGTGCAGGCGCATTGAAGAGCCTTTTTCGCTGTTTCCTTGGATCCTTAACACGTTTTTTGGGTTGCATCCATTCTCACCTACACTATTGTGCTGGAGGCGCTTGCAATTCGTGGCCATCGCTCAGCAGCTTCACGCGCGACAGGACCTCGAATTTCTGACCCTTTCATTTCCCCATCCGCGGTGATTATTACTGCAGCATTATCTTCAAACTGAACCCAAATGCCCTCGGCTCTTCGGAAGGCTTTCCTCTGCCTTACGATAACTGCTTGGAATATCTTCTTGCGCATGTCTGGTGTTCCTTGGCGAACGGAAACGGTTACTTTGTCACCTATTGTGGCTGATGGACAGCGTCTGAGTCGCCCTTTGTACCCTATGGCTTGGACCAAGCGCAGCATTCGAGCACCTGTGTTGTCCGTGCATCGCAAAACGGAACCTGCTAGCAGTCCTCTTGAGATTTTTTGTCCGTGAGCAAGCATTCCTTTTGCTACGAGCGCTCTTTGTTTTGCTTTAGCTGCCATCTCACTTTGCCTCCAGTTTCTCTACGACCACGAATGAAACCGTCTTGCTTAGCGGTCTGCATTCAGCTATTCGTACTTTTTCGCCTTCCTTTACGTCTAAGCATGGAGGGTTGTGTGAGGGAATGCGACTGTGTCTTCTTTCGTATCTTACGTATTTTGAGGCGAATTGGAGATACTCGCGTTGAACCACAACTGTCTTGTCCATTTTTGAGCTGACGACTATGCCATCCAATACGCGTCCTCGTATGGCTAGGGTTCCATGGAACGGACAGTTTCTGTCTTCACATGATTTTTTGGGTTTCTTGAAAGATAGAGACATTACCATAACCTCTTTATCGTTTTCTTAAGACGATCCTCCGGTCTGCCTGCCAAGAGTTTTCCGTCGATTTGAACTATTGTTCCGTCTGAATACTTGAAACGAAAAACTGCTGCGTCCTTGACAACGCGTTTTGCCTTGTTGGCACGGATCAGTGTGAAAGTGTTTTTTGTCTCGTCGATTACTCTACCAGACAGCCCTAAGTAGCTTTTGTTGGGGCTTGCGGAGACCTGTGCTTCGGTTCCGATAAATTCGCTGCGAACTATGTCAGGAGTTATCTTCATTCTTTCTTCTTCTCCTCAGTTTTGGCCTTCGCAGGTTTCTTTGCAGGCTTTTTGGCGGGCTTCTCCGCTTTTTCTGCTTTTGCCTGCTTCGGCGCTTTGGTTTCTTTCTCAGTTTTCTTTGGCTTGTTTTTTTCCTGGTTTTCGACTGTCATTATCCTAGCGATCGTTCTGCGTAGTTGTCTGATTCTTGCAGGGTTTTCCACGGCGCCGCCTGCGCTGATCATTGTTCGCAATCTGGATAGTTCGGCTCTTAGTTCTGAGAGCTTTTTGCTCCGTTCTTTGGAGTCCATGTCGGTTATTTCTCTGAGCCTGATGATTGGCATCTATTGCTTTTCCTCCTCGGTCTGGTCCTTTTCTGCGGTCTTCTGTGCTTCCTCGGCTACGTCTGATTTGCCTGGTTCTGCAATTGGTTCCGCCGATTCTTCAGACTCAGCAGTTGCTTCTTCTTCGACTTCCGCTGTTTCCACAGAAGCTTCTTCGGTTTCAATTTTTTGTGTGTCTTCAGCAATCTCTTTTCTAGTTTCCGGTTTGGTTTCCTCTAGCTTTTCTTCCTCGGGGAGCACGTCAGGGATGGTTATTTTGATCTTGTCTGGAAACACGGCATCCGGCGGCATCAGTTTAACTCTTACGCCAATCATGCCTGGCTTGAGTTGAACATGCATCTCGGTCTTCCGCATGTACCTCAGCGCTGGTTCGCCACATCTTGGGAAGTACCCGGCTCGGAACTTTTCAAATCTGGCTCTTTCGGTTCGGAGTTTGCCGCTTATCACGATTTCCACTCCCAAGGCACCTGCATCCATAACTTGGTTCAAAGCCCAGAATGCTGCACGCCTAAAGTGGACGCCTCTTTCTAGGGCCGAAGCGACACGCGAAGCAACAACGTAGGCGTTGAGTTCAGGAATTTCGATTTCGGAAACGGAGATCTGCGGGTTTTGAACTTTGAAGTTTTGCTCTAAAACTGTTGCTAGTTCTCTTATTGTCTCTCCGCCTCGCCCGATTACCAGGCCAGGTCGCATCGCATAGACAACCACGTGCGTTCCAAGCGGAGTCTTAGAAATGTTTACTCCACCGTAGCCCGCGCGTTCAAGTTTTTTCTGCAAAAATTCGTCGATTTCTGCTCTCTTCATAGATTCAGTTATGAAACGTTTAACGATTGACACTAAAGCTCTTCTCCTTGCCCAGGTTTCTCGTCCAAAACAATCTCGATATGTGTGAGTACATCATATTTCGGTGAAGCTCTGCCGTGGGCTCTCGGCGTGAACCGTTTGATCTTGGCGCCCCCATATGCAGCTGCGTGCATTACACGAAGCCTGTCAACGTCTAGACCTTTGTTTTCGGCGTTGGCTTCTGCACCTTGGATAATCTTGAGAATTTCCCTTGCTGCCTTGACAGGGTATCGTCCGGCGAAACTTTTTGTCAGTCCATGGCGGTGACCTGCCTTCTTATTAAATCGCGTGAAAGGAACAGCTTTTTTCTTGTCCATAACATCTCGCAGGTACTTCTTGGCGTTGGCAAGCGTCATGCCTTTGACTGCCTTACACACTTCGCGAGCATGTTTGTGGGATACTTTGATTTCTCTGCCGCTTGCTTTCGCTGTTTTCTCAGGATCGAGCGTCTCATTGATGATTGAGTATCCCCAATTTGGCATTTTGGCTTCTCTCCGGATGCGCAACACAAGAGCGTAAAAGCAATTTATATGGCTTTCCGTAGCAAAACTAGGCTGAAGACTCGATCGAATCGTGTACGCCCGCGCACGCGGGACAGTTGCACGTGAGGTGTTCCGTTGTAATTGACCCTGTTTGGGTTTTTATAGTTTTTCCAAAATCAGCCTCTGATTGAGCACTGGTGCCCTATGGCGACACTCCAGCATGGATGCCAACGACCTCGAAAGAAAGTTTATCATCCTTCCCTTAACAAGTGCGATGCCTTTATTTTTCACCTTCAAGCCTTAGTTTTCACGAGGGCAAGGCAAAGATGAAGGAAGACAATGCTCGAATAACGATGCTGCACGGCGCGGGCGGGACCGTCATGCACAATCTCGTAAAGAACTACATTCTCAAGTACTTCGGCGGTTTTGAGGGGGCCGAGGTTCCGCTGGAAGCCATGGATGACGCGGCAGTCTGCGGCGATGTGGTATTCAAGAGTGATTCCCATGCAGTTAAGCCTATTTTCTTTCCAGGCGGAGACATTGGACGCTTGGCTGTCAGCGGCACAGTCAACGACATCTCTGCACTGGGAGCTGAACCCTACGCTCTGGCCTGCGGACTAATCCTTGAAGAGGGCTTGGCAATATCGGATTTTGAAAGAATTTTGGCAAGCATGAGGCAGACCTGTGCGGAGGCATCAGTTGGCTTCGTGACTGGTGACACAAAAGTTGTGGAGAAGGGAAGCCTCGGCGGCTGTGTTATGAATGTTTCAGGAATTGGCAGAAGAACCACTGCTTTGGATAGCAACTTGGGGGTTGTCAGGCAATTCAGAAGCGACTTTGCAGCACGCTGGGTTCTTGACTCAAATCTTAGTGAAGGTGACAAGATCATACTTTCTGGGACAATTGGCGACCATGGTTTGGCGGTGCTTTCTGCTCAACAGGGATTGCAGTTCGGAAGCCAGATAGTATCTGATGTTAGACCGCTGAACAAGATGGTTCAACGCTTGCTGGGCGAGGTTGGCGGAGTCGTGGCAATGAAAGACCCGACAAGAGGCGGGTTAGCCGATGCGTTGAACGAGTGGAGCGAGAAATCAAAAACCGGCATTCTTGTTCATGAAGACAAGATCCCAATCAGAGAGGACGTGCGGGCAGCCTGCGAAATGCTGGGACTTGACCCACTCGAAATTGGAAACGAAGGAAAACTCATAATCGGCACAATCCCATCCCAAGCAGAGCAAGCCCTCAACTTTCTCAGAAACACCAGTGATGGCAAGAACGCGGAAATAATTGGCGAAGCCACAAAGAGTTTCAAAGGTGTCGCCATGCAAACTGCAGTTGGAGGAAAACGAATAATCGCCAGACCCGTTGGCGACCCAGTCCCGAGGATTTGCTAGCTATCCAATAGTTGTCTTGTATTCTAGCTAATAGTTGCCCTTGACCAGACTCTGCAAGTGCCCTCGTTGCTGACCATGCAGGCGCCGACTGGCTTCTCTGGAGTGCAGGCTTTCATGAACATCGGGCATTGACTGGGTTTGATTTTGCCAATTATGACGAGGTGGCACTCGCATCCGAGAAGGATGTCTTTGCCCTGTTCAACGCTGACGCCGAACTTTTTATGAGCATCAAAGCTTTCGAATTCTTTTCGCAATGTCAAAGCCGAATCTGGCAATCTGCCTATGCCTCTCCAGTTGCCAGCAGTGACCTCGAAAGCCTTTGCCATGGCTTCTAGGGCTTTAGGGTTTCCCTCAGGCTTGACAATGCGCATGTACTCATTTTCCAGACTGGGCAGCCCAGCGCTCAGTTGCTTCAGCATCATGTATATCGCCATTAACACGTCGATTGGCTCGAAACCAGCCACCACAGTCGGCATCCTATAGACCTTCGGGAAAAGCTCGTAAGGCTTTAGACCAATAATCGCGCTCACGTGTCCAGGAGCGATGAAGCCGTCAATCTGCAAATCGCCAACTCCGAGCAGAAGCTCCATTGCCGGAGGAATCAACCTGTGAGACACAAGAAAGCTTAGGTTTGTAGGCGGAGGTTTTAACACTTCAACAGCCGTCGAGGGAGCAGTTGTCTCAAAGCCGACAGCAAAGAACACGAACTCTCTTCTAGGCTCTTTTTTCGCCATCTCGACCGCGTCTGTGACACTGTAGACGACCCGCACGTCTGCGCCTTCAGCCTTCGCCTCAAGCAAAGATGCTTGGCTGCCAGGAACCCGCAGGACGTCACCGAAACAAGTCACGACTACGCCTTTCTTGGCAACCTGGACTGCTTCGTCGATCTCTGCTGCTGGCACGATGCAAACTGGACAGCCTGGTCCAGCAATGACCTCAAGGTTGGCTGGTAACAAACTGCGTAGACCATAATGCGTGATCGTCCATTCGTGCGTGCCGCAGACATGGCAAAACTTGATCGTTCTTTTTTCAGGAGTAAGCTCGTGTATCTTTTGAGCTATGTTCTTTGCGAGGTTAGGGTCTCTGTATCTGAGCTTCTCAGACATCTCACAATCAGCCTGCTACTCAATTCTTCGCGAGAATTTCGTCCCAAAGAGCCAGAGTCTCTAATGCATCTTTCTCGTCCATTTTCTCAATCGCGTAGCCTGCATGCACCAAAACGTAGTCACCGACTTTGGGTTCAACAAGTGACACGTTGACTTCTCGGAGAACCCCTTCTCCAAAGTCCACCTTGGCTTTGTCTCCTTCAACAACCGTAACGCGAGCTGGAATAGCCAAGCACATTCTGAGTCAACACAAACCGAGCGGTATACGCAGATAAAAAGCGATTGGTCTATCGCCCGCAGAATCCACCGACAATCGCCTGCCCAAAAGACACTCCCCCGTCGCCCGGCGGCAAAGCCTCGTGCACGAAGAATTTCAGACCAGCCGACTCCACAGTCTTGCGCATGCTTTTCACAAGTATTTTGTTGCAGGCTGATCCGCCAGTGAAACCGATAGCATCAACACCGTTTCGGGTAGCTGACTCAACGGCCAACGAACCCAACCCTTCAGCCAAGTACTCATGAGCCGAATACGCCAAATCCCTAACCTCCAAGTGAGCTCGATTCTCGAAAATAGCTTGCACCAGCTGGGTCGTGTCGAGTGAGCCGTTCTTGACTATTGGTTTCATCTTCAACGTGTTTTCGCCTCCGATAGCGAGAGATTCAAGTTTCATCGCCGGTTCTCCCTCGTAGGTACGCTCATAACATATGCCGAGAACGGCAGCAATAGAATCCAAAACTCTTCCGCAACTCGTGGTTTCAATCAGGTCTGAGGGCTTCCTCAGCTGCTGAAGAATAATTCTTGCCTCAGTCTTTCCGTGAGAAAAGTGATGACTGTTATCCATGAGCCATTGACTAATGTCAACTGTCTTGCTGAGCACTCCAGCAGCTAAGCGCAAAGGATACCTGGTTGCGACGTCGCCTCCAACAAGCGGCTGCGGTTCAAGATGACCCACTCGCCTAAACTCCGCTGATTCCCTCCTGCAGAGTAGGATTTCCCCTCCCCACGCTTTCCCATCCACGCCAAAACCGTAGCCATCACAAGCTACGCCAACCATGTCATCGACATCATGCTCCATCATCAAGCCTGCAACATGCGCGTGATGGTGCTGAACATGCACAAGCTGCCAACCGTTCTTTTCAGCAAGTTCTGAAGCGAGATTTGTGGTGTTGAACTTCGGATGCAAATCGCAGGCAATTGCCTCGACCTTGCTGTTTGTCAAACGGATGAGATGGTCTTTAGCTTCACTGAGGAAATTTTGAGTTTCAATGTTTTCAACATCACCAATGTGCTGGCTGAGGAAGGCCTTGTGCTCAAACAGAACGCACGCAGTGTTGTTTAGTTCTCCACCCAAGCCCACGACGCATCGTTTCGACTTTTTCTTCAACATGATCGGGGCTGGAGCGTAGCCTCTGCTTCGCCGGATGAATACTTGCCTGTTTCCGTGAAGTCGGATAACTGAGTCGTCGCATCTGTGAGCGATTTGTCGGTTGTGGAAGAGGAAGAAGTCAACTGTTCCGCCAAGTGACTTCAAGGCTTGTTCATTTTCCTTTACTATGGGTTGGTCGGGCGGGTTCGCGCTCGTCATCACAAACGCTTGGTCGTCAACACGGTCGAAGAGCATGTAGTGCAGCCCGGTGTAGGGTAGCATGACCCCGATGTTGTGCAAGTCAGGTGCAACCAGAGGAGATAGACAATAGTCTTTCGTCTTGTTCAGGAGCAATATCGGACGAGTGTATGGGGCTAGTAACTTGCGATCCTTCGAGTTCACTTCGGCGAACGTTTCAGCAGCTTCTAGGCTTCGAGCCATAACGGCGAAAGGCTTGGCGCGTCTGTGCTTCGCTCTTCGAAGTGCAAGAAGCGGCTTCTCCTCCGTTACCGAGGAAGCTATGTGGAACCCGCCATACCCCTTCACGGCAAGAATGGAACCTTCAGAAATTAGTCGCCCTGCTTCCCTCACGGGATCCGCCACTTGAACTGGTTCACCAGTTTTTGTTGTGAGGTAAGCCTTCGGGCCGCACTCTGGGCACGCTATTGTCTGGGCGTGAAACCGCCTGTTGAGTGGATCGGCATACTCTTTCGAACAATACCCACATAGGGGAAAATCTCGCATGGTTGTGTTTTCTCGGTCATAGGGCAATCGCTCGATAATCGTGAAGCGCGGACCACAGTCAGTGCACGTTATGAAGAAGTAGTTGAATCTTGGGTCTTTTGGATTTCTGAGTTCGGCTAGGCATTCGTTGCAGATTGCCACATCTGGCGGAACCACTGAGCCTGCAAATTCTGCCTCTTGAGAGCTTTTGTATATCAAGAAATTACTGTATTCGTTTTCGCCCGGCAGCTCTTTTGCAGTCAAGCGGTGGATTTGCGCCAAAGGCGGTTTCTTCTGGCGCAGGTCACGCGCGAAAGCTTCTATGCCATGTGCAGCGCCTTCCACGAGTATCTCTACGCCCGCGTCACCACGGTTGCGCACGTGGCCTGTCAAACCGTTTCGTATAGCTGTACGGTAGATAAATGGACGGAAGCCAACTCCCTGAACTATGCCTGTAACATTGATGCGGACGCGCACAAACAATCCTTAGTTATGAACGGAGATGAGTTTCTCTTTATACGTTTCGAAAGAAGCCTTATGCTTTTGCTTTTTCTTCGTCTCTCAATAGTCTTTTGAGCACTTTGCCGGCGGGGCTAATGGGCAGCTCTCTTTTGAACTCAACCTGTCTGAGCATCTTGTAAGGTGCAATCTTTTGCTTGACAAACTCCATAAGCTCAGCTTCCGTGGCTGATGTACCCTCTTTAAGCACCACGAAAGCCTTCGGCACTTCACCAACGTCAGCAACGACCTTGCCCACAACCGCGCAAAGCCTCACGGCAGGATGCTCGTAGAGCACGTCCTCAATTTCTCTTGGATAGACGCTGTAGTCCTTGTACTTGATGAGGTCTTTCTTGCGATCAGTGACGTAGAAGTATCCCTCATTGTCAATTCTGCCTATGTCGCCTGTGTGGAGCCAGCCGTTTCGGAGAACGCTTGCGGTTTCTTCAGGTTGGCGCCAATAGCCTTTCATTACTTGCGGACCTCTGACCACGAGTTCACCTGTCTCGCTGGGCATGAGCGTTCTTTCTCCTGTCTCAAGGTCAACTATTCTTGCTTCTGTATCTGGCAACGGAAGACCAATGGAACCAACACGCACAGTTTTCAGGGTTCTGTCAACAGGATTGCAGTGGGTGACAGGAGAAGCCTCGGTTAAACCGTAGCCTTCGGCGAGAAAACCGCCCGTAACTTCCATGAATTTCTCTTGAACTTGTGCGGGAAGCGGTGAAGCCCCTGAAACACACAAACGAAGTGAAGTCAAGTCATAGTTGCCGATTTCAGGATTTGCCAGCAAAGCAGAATACATCGTTGGGACCCCGCAGAAGACAGTGACTTTATGCCTCTGGATGCTTTCCAAAGCCGCTCTTGAGTCGAACTTGGGCAGAAGAACCATCGTCGCGGTCAAGCTGATCGGAACGGTTAGGCTCGTAGTCAACCCATAAATGTGGAACAGAGGCAAAGCGGTGAGAAATGTTTCCTCTGCTTCAACTCCTCGTATCCAAGTGGCGAACATCAAGGCATTCGAGATTAAGTTCATGTGAGTCAGCATGGAGCCTTTGGCTGTGCCGGTGGTGCCCCCTGTGTACTGCAACGCTGCCAAGTCCTCGTAGGGGTTGATTTCAACTTTCGGAGGAGAGTCACCCTTTTCTAAGAGAAGCTCTGGAAAGCGATGATATTTCGTTTTGAGCGACATGCGTCCTGCGGGAGCTGCACAGTCTGCAAACTCGTCGGGTTTGGTGACTATCGCGCGCTTGAGTTTGGTTTCTGACCACACCGACTCCAGGATCGGGTGAAGCGATTCCAGCGCAACTATTGTTTCGGCTTCTGAGTCACTTAGTTGGTGTTGAACCTCTCGCTCTCTATGCAAAGGGCTTATTGCCGTTACTATGGCACCGGTCTTCAAGATGCCGTAAAAAGCGATAACAAATTGGGGGATGTTTGGAAGAAAAAGCGCAACTCTGTCGCCTTTTTTCACGCCCATTGTGAAGAGGGCGGAGGCAAAATGGTCTGAGAAGGAAGTTAACTCTTCGTAGCTTATTTTGGCACTAGAACAAACAATAGCTATTCTTGAAGGGTACAGCCTTGACTTTTCTTTTAGAATATCATGAAGGGGTAAATTCGGGTAGGATATTGTCTTTGGAACTGCCGTTTCGTTGGTGGGCATCCTCTTGCTCAACCACAATTTATTGAGAGACTGTCTTGTATTAACAATATCCCTAGACATAATTAGTGAGCGAATCAGAAGAAAGGGTAGAATCTGCTATCAAGAAAAGCTGCCCACTTCACAGTGATAGCGCATTTCTCCAATGCAAATCCTTCGTGCAGCTACTTCTTGTTCATCAGGTATTCATGCATCGCTTTGGCTGCTCTCTTGCCGGCACCCATAGCGCTGATTACTGTAGCAGCGCCCGTGGCAACGTCTCCGCCTGCATAGACTCCTTCAAGACTCGTTTTTCCGTTCTCGTCAACGTTTATTGTTCCATGTTTCGGGTTGACCTGAAGACCCTCTGTTGTCATCTGAATGATGGGGTTTGGAGTTTGACCGATCGCGATTATAACTGTGTCAACTTCCATTGAAAATTCGGAGCCTGGAATTGGTTTCACACTTCGTCTGCCTTTTGCGTCTGGTTCACATAGTTCCATGGCAATGCAGTCCATGCTTTTCACCCAGCCCTTTTCGTCGCCGTGGAATCGGAGCGGTGCAGCGAGGAATTTGCACACCAAGCCTTCTTCCTCAGCGTTCTCAATCTCTTCCTTTCTGGCGGGCAGTTCGTCACGAGAGCGACGATATAGTAGGCACACGTCAGCGCCCAAACGCATTGAGCATCTGGCACAATCCATGGCTACGTTTCCGCCGCCGATGACGACAACGTGTTTGCCAAGCCGTATTGGAGTGTCGTATTCTGGAAACTTGTAGGCTTTCATCAAATTAACACGTATCAAGAATTCGTTTGCTGAGTAGATTCCCCCGAGGTTTTCGCCCGGAATGTTAAGGAATTGAGGCAATCCTGCGCCACTACCAATGAATACGGCGTCGTAGCCTCCTTCTTTCATGAGTTCAGGAATTGTGTGTATCCTGCCTACGAGGTTACCCAATCGCAGATCAACGCCCAGCTTCTGGATGTAGTTGACTTCGTTCTGCACGATGACTTTTGGCAAGCGGAACTCTGGGATACCATAAACCAGCACTCCGCCTGCAATGTGAAGGGCTTCGAACATTGTCACTTCATGACCGAGCTTGATCAAGTCAGCGGCAGCGGTCAGTCCAGCAGGACCTGCGCCGACTATTGCCACTTTCTTGCCGGTTGGTTTGGCTTTCTCTGGCAACTGGAAACCGTGTTCACGTTCCCAATCAGCCAAGTATCGCTCGAGGCGACCAATGCTCACGGGTTGACCGATTTTTCCTAAAATGCATTTTTCCTGGCACTGTTCTTCTTGCGGACAAACGCGCCCACAAACTGCCGGAAGGGCGTTCTTGCCCTTCAAAGCGACAACGCCTTCTGCGAATCTCTTTTCCCTGATGCACTTAATGAAAGTGGGAATGGGCACTTCAACTGGGCAACCGACTATGCATTGCGGCTTGACACACTGGAGGCATCGACTCGCTTCCTCAAGTGCTTCAGCTTCGTCATAGCCCAAGGCAACTTCAGAGAAGTTCTTAGCGCGGACTTTGGGATCCTGCTTCCGCATCTCAATGGCTTCTTTCTTTATCTTCGGTTTAGGCTTTGTTTCTGCCACACTTGCACTCTCCAATTTCCCAGAGAACTGAATTCACACGCTCTTCTGGAAGATACAAACGTTGACGTAGGATTAGCTCGTCAAAATCTACCTTGTGACCGTCAAATTCTGGCCCATCAACGCATCCGAACATCATTTTGCCCCCAACGGTGACACGGCAGACACCGCACATGCCCATACCATCGATCATTATTGGTGTCAATGTGACAATCGTCGGAATTCCGAAAGCCTTTGTAATTTCGCTGACGTCTTTCATCATTACGACTGGACCCAAGGCAACGCAGTGATCGAATTTTTCCTTTTTCAGAAGTTCCTTGAGGAAGTCCAAGCCTTTGTATCCTTGTGAGCCATCATCAGTTGCGACTATTGCCTTGTCGCTTACGGCATGGGCTTCCTTTTCCATTATGAGTGCTTCCTTGATTCTTGCCCCTATGACAGTAGTCACGTGGTTGCCGGCTTCCTTCATAGCTTTAGCCTGCAGGAGCATGGGAGCTATCATTATGCTACCGCCAACGCACAAGACTTTTCCAAACTTCTTTATCTCTGAAGGCTTGCCCAAGGGGCCAGTGACATTTGCTATCCTGTCGCCAACTTTTAGCAAGCCTAGTTCCTTGGTGGTTTTGCCTACTTCGTGGAAGGCAAATGAAACGGTGCCCTTCTTCCTGTCATAGCCGCAGATAGTTAACGGAACGCGTTCGCCTTTTTCGCCAATAACCACAATTACGAATTGCCCAGGCAGTGATTTTGCAGCGATGTCTGGAGCATAAACCTCGAATAAGATTTCCCTAGGAGCAAGCTCTGTCTTGGTTACAATTTCGTACGTTTTCACTTCGCCTCCACGGTCAACATTTCACGTCTGGGTAAGCACGCGATTTTTGCGCAGAAAGCATCCAGTTTCTGGTTAAAGTCGCCTTGACATCTTGGCGACAATTCGTGAAGCTCAAAACGGTCAAGCAGGTTCGTCTTTTTCAAAACGTTTTTGAGCACGGTTAGATTGCGGTCTGCAGTGTCTCTGCCCTTCTCAAGTTTGCAGTCGTCAGGTGAGCAGACAATACCCATTACGCCGTCGAAACCGCACTTCAGAGCGTTAACAACATGAACGGGATCCAGGGACTTGAAGCATGGAACCTCGAGAGTCAACGCGTTCTTGCCTTTCAATGCAACGTCAGGTTTGTCCAAAGCCGAGAACTCGGACCATTGGCACACAAACAGTAAGACTGCTGGTTCCTTGCTTTTGGCTTTGAGTTGAGGCAAGATATCCTCATACCGTTTGAGGACGTTCTGGAACTCGAAGCCCTTGACTTCGATGGCTTCGTGTGGACAAACTAGTTGACAAGCACCGCAGCCGACACAGTCATCGAAAACTATGTGGGGAGTGGCAAAGGGTTCAGCTTTGATCGCGTCATATGGGCAGATGAAAACGCATTTGTCGCAGCCCACACACTTTGATGTATCGTAAACGGCTTTCCGTGAATACTTAACGACTTTCAACACGTTCTCGTCGAAACCTAGTTGTTTGAGAACGTTCTTGCTGAGTTGGAATCTGCGTGTGTTGATCTTTGTGCCTTCTTTCATCCTGCAGAAGGCGTCTTCGCATTGTATGGATACAATATTATTGATGCCTGAATTCAAGGCTTTGAACACAAAATCTGTGGGAATTCTGCCGGAACAGGGAACGCGCAACGGCAAATAGTTGCCTTTGACAACACCTTGTTCAGCCAAGATATCTTCGATTTCTCCTGTGGAGGGCGAGTTTCCGCGGCACATCATGACCAGAGTGTCGCTTTTAGATTTCTTTTGGACAGAGTTGACGTAGTCAATAAGGTGCTCATAATCGTAGTAGTCCATTTTTATGGCGCCAGATGGACAAGCGCTGTAGCAGATACCGCAGACTTGACATTCTTTGATGTCTATCTCGACTTTGCCAGTAGCAGGATCCCGATTTATTGCATCGTATGGACAAATCGAGTGACAAACGCAACATTGACTGCACAGGTCTTGGTTTATCTCCACCACAGCGAGACATTTTTCACTCATTCAGAGACCTCTCCCTTAGCCGTGAGTTCTTAGATACGATTTGCATGAAGGTTCATGCGTTTGAAAGCTTGAAAAAGGGTCAAGAATCATATAAGGTTTTACCTCTCTTTCCGATAATACGGTCGTCGAACAAAACCATAGGCTTCAAGGGCTGCTGTTATGCCTTGGCCGACGGCTGTGCCGATTTGCTTCACTGGATGGTTGGTTACATCGCCTGCGGCATAGACTCCGGGGCTGCTGGTGCGTTGGAAGATGTCGACCTTGATGTATCCTTCTTCGTTTACATCTATTCCGGAATCCTTGGCTATTTGGCTGTTTGGTGCTTCGCCTATTTGAACGAAGACTGCGTTGACTGGTACGTCTTGGGTTGCGCCTGTTTTGGTGTTGAAGAGTACTACTTTGTTGACGAATTTTTCGCCCTTGATTTCTTTGATTTCAGCGTCCCATATAACTCGCACGTTTGGTTTGGATTTGACGTCTTTTGCCAGTGTTTCCTCGCATCGAAACGCGCCTCTTCGATGAGCGACAATCACTTCAGATGCGATCCCTGAAAGATAGAGCGTGGTTATCGCTGCAGAGTTGCCTCCTCCGACAACGAGGACTCGCTTTCCCTTGAACAATGGACCGTCACAAACGCCGCAGTAACTGACGCCTCTTCCACGGAATTCTTTCTCACCTGGAACTCCGAGTTCACGATAGTGAGAACCTGTAGCAATCAGCACGGTCTTGGTTTCGTATTCGGTCTGAACAGTCTTAACGATCTTCCTGTCCGGCTTGAGGTCCAAGCCCGTCACAGTCTCTATTTCGTTAATCGTGGCGCCTGCCTTTCTGCAGTGTGTCGACATTCTCTCAGCTAGTTCGGCACCGCTGATCTGACCGAACCCAGGGTAGTTCTCGACCATCGGCGCATCCGCAGCTGTTCCGCCAGACATTTTCTCCTCGATAACAAGGGTTTTCAGACCACTTCTTGCACCGTATATTCCAGCCGATAGGCCAGCTGCACCGCCCCCGACTATTATAAGGTCCCAGTTTTCCATTAAGAACAGACTCTTGCAGAATCCATTTAACAGGTGGATGGTTTATGAAGTATTCGGACCGCAGCACTGCCAAAATGCCCCGTTTTCGCGTAGTGCAAAAGGTTCTTATGTCTTGTAACGGGGGTTTATCAGGGAAGGAAGAGGCTCATGGCGAAAATAATAGTATTCTATTACAGCAGAACCGGAAGAACGGAGAAAATGGCAAACGCCGTTGCTGAAGGCGCAAAAGCTAGAGGCAACATCGAAGTGGCTTTGGAATATCATATCCAAGCAGACGACCTGAACAAGTTCGACGCAATCATAGTCGGTGCCCCAACTTATCACCATGAGATGCCCATGGGAATCAAGAGACTCCTTGAAGAAGCAGCAGAACAAAACGTAAACCTCAAGGGAAAGGTTGGCGCAACCTTTGGCTCGTACGGTTGGAGCGGCGAAGCACCGAAACTCGTCCTTGAAGTCATGAAATACAAGTTTGAGATGCAAGTTCCAGAACCACCCCTCCTTGCAAGGGACGAACCGAGCCCAACCATCTTGAAATCATGCCAGGAACTGGGAAAGCGGATTTCCGAAATGCTTATTCGTGGAGCCTAGCAGACCTTCAATTGGAGAGCTAAGAAAAATGAGCAAGAATAGCGAACTTCTGGATTTCATGAAAAAGCAGATAGTCATAGAGAAGAAGATAGTGAAATCACTGAACAAGGGCATTAAAGACATCAAAAATCCACCTGTTAAGGGCGTACTGAAGGGCATATCTTTGGATTCGGTGAAACACGCGGAGCTCTACAACGCGGCGATAACCCTACTGACTGAGGTTTCCCAAGCGCTGTCGCAAGAAAACCTTGACGCTCAGAGAGATCTCGTTGAGAAACACATCCAAATGGAGGCGGACCTGATAAAGAAAATCGAAGCTATGATGCCATCTGTGGAAAACAAGAAAGCCAAGTTCCTTTTGAATATCATCTTGACCGATGAGAAACGACACCATGCCATGCTCAAAACGATTTTAGAGATAATCGTTCGTGCTGAAACCGTTTCAGAGGATGACCTTTGGGAACTTCTGTGGGAGGGGTCTCCGTTCCATGGAGCCCCCGGCGGCTAATAGCCACAGTTGTAACTATGATTTTTCTGCGCTAACGTGCCAAGAGGACTGCCAGACTTCACCGACTAGATCCTGCAACGCCTTGAGCAGTGAAGCAAGCTTCTCGCCCTTCTGTGTCAAACTGTAGGTTCGCGGATTTTTCCGCGTAAATATGAGCTTTTTTCCTTTCAGCCCTCGCAAGCACTTGTAAGTTCTACGCAGAGAAATGTTTGTCCTCGCAGCCAGTTTCCGTGCAGCTATGCCGCTTTCAGGAAGCGCCAGGTAGATCTTTTCTTCGGTCTCGGAGAGTGATTCCTTGTTTGAGTCACGCTTCGACCTGAAAAAGAATACATAGTCCCTATCCTCAGGCGCCTCGATTAGCCCGACAGTCTTCAGCCGTTTCAGGATTCGTGAGGCAATTTTCGGAGACAAGTAAGCCTCCAAGTCGTCGAAGCGTTTGGGACCTGAGAGCAATGAATCCAGAATTGTCTCTTCATAACACTCAGAGTGAGCGGGCAGTATGTCTACAAATTCGGCAAAGCCGCCAAGTATCTCGTTAAGTCGGTCCCCGAAGGTTGTGGCATAATAGTGGTCCTGAGACTCCGCGGCCAGACCGACCTCAACAAGAGGTCTTAGGTTCTCTTCGTTTATTGTTTCTCGGCTGTGAAGATAGCCTTCTCTTCTAAGTTGTTCTTGCAGTTTGGTAACTGAGTAGCGACCTTGCACTATGGTCTTTAGAATGTGGAGCCGGGTGTTGTTTTTGAGGACGTTTATGAGCTCCTTAATGAAGTTCGGATCGTCCATCGTTTCGCGAAGCTGTCTTAGCTCGTTCTTAAGCTTCCACAGATTACAGCGTGTCACACACTCAAGGGGAGACAGCGGGGCACAGGTTCTGCACTCC
>CAZWBY010000002.1:0-11301 GCA_964632825.1 uncultured Candidatus Bathyarchaeia archaeon | reverse complement strand
ATTACAGCGTGTCACACACTCAAGGGGAGACAGCGGGGCACAGGTTCTGCACTCCGCACTCAGAATCTTCAGTGTTTCTACCAGATCGGAGGTTTTTTGTCCGTTCTTGGATGTGTGGAAAGAATTCGCTATCATTATTTCCTTCCTCGGTTGATTTGACGTGTTTCTGACGGGAGGAGTGGGGAGATTGGGTGATAGAACTGTTATGGGAGAGACCCGTCATGGTGCGCGTCATAACCAATATTACAATCGTCATACTAATATAGATTTTCCCGGCTCAGACACGTCAACACAATCAGTTGAAAACTTATTACAAACAACGACGACGTAAGATGCGAGACGAAAAAGCATGCCGCCGATCGACGAAGAGAACGTTCTCAACATAATAGAAAAAGCAAGCAGAAGCGTTGTCAACATCAGCACTATGAAACTCGTGCACAACCTATTCTTTCAAGCCGCCCCAGTAGCAGGAATGGGATCAGGAACCATAATCGACTCAAACGGCCTGATACTGACTAACAACCACGTCGTCGGAGGTGCAGAAAAGATCAGCGTCACACTCTGGAATAACCAGGTTTTAGAGGGCAAAATAGTTGCTTCATGCGCGGCTCACGACATAGCAGTCGTGAGAGTCAACAGCAAAAACCTACAGGCCTGCGAACTCGGAGATTCAGACAAGCTGCGCGTGGGACAAAGAGTCTACGCCATAGGAAACCCATTCGGACTCGCTGGCGGACCAAGCGTAACTTCAGGCGTTGTAAGCGCCATCAACAGAACCATAGAATCCAACAGAGGATTGATAGAGAACCTGGTTCAGACAGACGCTTCAATCAACCCGGGCAACAGTGGCGGACCACTCGTGGATTTAGATGGAAAAGTCGTTGCAATTAACACGGCTATAATTCCTTATGCCCAAGGCATAGGGTTTGCGATCCCGATTAACGAAGCGAAAGCATGCACGAACGGCATGGTAACTGAAGGAATCGCCAGAAGACCTTGGCTTGGAGTAATAGGGCTCAGCATAACGCAGGAAATTGCACGGTATTATGACCTGCCTGTGGACCATGGGGTCCTCGCAACGAGAGTGGCGGAGAGCAGCCCAGCTGAGGCTGCTGGCATGATCGATGGTGACATTATTCTGGAAATAGACAACGTTGAAACGCTAAAGATAGAGGATTTGGTCAGAGAGATCCACAAGCGCAAAGTTGGAGACATTATCAGGATCTATGGCTTGCGGAACAGGAGAGAACACTTTTTTGAGACCAAACTGAGCGAATCACCCTGACCTAATTGAATAGCCGCTTTAAGCTATTCCGCCCAGCAGCAACGAGGCAATCACAGCTATTACTACAATTGCAATTGTCTCGTAAAGCGTTATTTTCCAATGCACACGGGTTTTCTTAGATCGATAGCGAACCAGGAAAATGCCAACAACGCCAGCAACAACGCTTAGAGAGACGATCACGTTAAACGGGGGTGAGAGCGCGATGAATATTATGATTGGGATGATCCCAGCAAGGAAAGTCGTGGTGCCACAGATTATCGCAGCGTACAAATTCGATCTGTGTATCTGCTTGCCCAAGACCGTGAAGAGCCTCTTGACAAGCATCAGGGACTTGTCTCGCTCTCCTTTATCCGGAATATCGCTAAGGCTATAGTTCATCAAATTCTGAAGAGTCAGGATGTCAGCCAAATCCTCAGTGATTCCACCCAACAGAAAACTGGAGAAGTTCGTTATGGCAACCGCACTAAGTGTCAGCAAAGCAGCGAAGACTGCCACTGATGTTGAGAGTGCAGCAACAAAGGCTGAGAGAATGACTACGATCCCTGTAATTGAACCGTCAACCAGCCCGGCAACAACCTCGAGAATGGGTTCCTTCTTCAACAATAGGCTTTCCCATTCCCTGCCAAGCTTGAGACCTCGTTCAGTCAGCTGGACCGTATTGTCATCTTCGGTCACTATCCCCTCGGAAGACATGCTCTTCAGCGTCTTCTCGATCTCGCCCATGTTTATGCAAGCTATGTTCACGCAGACTTTGTCAATGCGACGCTGCAGTGTCTGCTTGGATAATTGACTACCCTTGGCTAGGTTCAACAACACTATTACTCTGATTACATCAGGAAGTTCTTCGATTGCGAAAGACAATCAGTAGGTCACCGAAGAGTATCATGAACCTATTAATCCAAATTAATAAACTCTTATGAGGTTCTTCGTGAGAAAAACACAGAGCATATCCAAGACAGTAGTATGATCCGCTAGAACGCGAAGGCACAAGGGCAAATCTTGTTAAGAACGCAACTTACGCAGTTTGGTTTCCTTGCGTAGCACACTCGCCTACCGTGAAATATGAGCAAGTCGGAGATTCGCTCCCAGTTTTCTTTCGGGAGTATCCTCATCAGACCGATCTCAATCTTGACAGGGTCATCTGTATCGCTCAACCCTAGCCGCTGGGCAAGTCGACGAACATGAGTATCCACGGCTATTCCCTCGACTACTCCATATGCATTCGTCAGAACAATATTAGCGGTTTTCCTTGCAACCCCAGGAAGCTCAACCAGTTCCTCCATTGTCCTCGGAACCTGGGAGTTGTATTTCTCAACGAGCATCTTGCAGCAATTCTTGATGTTTTTCGCTTTGTTTCGATAGAAACCTGAAGATCTTATGTCTTGCTGCAAATCTTCAATGTCTGCATTTGCATAATCTTCAGGCGTCTTGTATTTCCTGAACAAGTTCGGCGTTATCTTGTTGATTTGTTCGTCAGTCGCCTGAGCGGAAAGAATTGTGGATATTAGCAGCTCAAGCGGGTTGCTGTAACGCAAAGCGATAGTAGCATCTGGGTGCTCTTTCTCGAGAAGACGGATTATCTCTGCGACGCGTTCTTTAGGTTCGAGATAGGTTTCAGGTCTCTTCAAGGTGGCGGTCCCTCTAGCCAAGGGATTTGGGTGTTGTGACAAAAAACTTTTTCTGTTGAGAATGCAACTGTAGTAACGAGGTTAAGTCATGGGGACAAAACTCATTGTTGATGGAAAAGAGATTCCGCTGAACGAGTTTGTGTCAAACATCATAGGCGGGACAATAGTTGGCGCCGTCACTTCTCTACGTGGGATAAAAGAAGACTGGCAGAGAATCGAAGTACAAGTCATAAAATAGAGAATTGGAGACTCTATCCCGAGTATTCGACTGTAGTTTTCAACTCGGCGAAGAGTTCTCTCTTAGCTTTGCATATTGGACAGAGGTAGGGCGGTTCCTCTCTGTATGTGACATAGCCGCATTGTTTGCAGTACCACAGCTTTTGTTTAGCTCGTGAAGGCGCTGCTGTTGCTTCAGGCTTCTGGTCTGGTCGTTTGGATGAATCTCGGTATGCTGGGGCTTGTTTTTCCAGAGGTCTGCGTTCTGGAACGCTTGGCAAATTTTTGCTTTCGTAGACTTTCTTGTTAACATAGAGTCGGCAGTAGCAGGCGCCATATTCTTGGACGTCGGGGTCGCGGTAGTCGCATGGGCAGATTATGTCCCTGTCGGATTCAAGCTTGCCAGAAGCCAGCCTGCATGGGCAAGTGGGGTAGCCGTAGCGCTCCTCATTCACCTTTAGACCTTCGAGAAAAAGCTGGAGAAGCTCTTGGTCTGGTATTAAGTAGTAACCGTTTGTTCTGGCATCAGCTTCGGCGCGAGCACGAACTGCGTCTATTGAAATTTGGGTCATAGCTGTAGATGCTCCTTCAATTTGTCCTTACGGAACCCCGTTATCAAGATAGTGTCGTCAACGAGTATGGTTGGGTAGCTCAGATCACCGCCTTTTTCGATTATGTGCTGGCGTACATGTTCTTTCTCCTTTTCCTCGCTCAAGTCAACGTCGATGTACTCGTATTCAACTTCGTTGTCTTTTAGGAATTGTTTTGTCATTTTGCACCAAACGCATGTGCTGAGAGCGTAGATGACTACTTTGTGTTCTTTCTTTTTTCCAGGAACTTTCGAAAAGGGCATTTTCTCACTCGTTTACCCATAACTTGGGCGTTAATATTAACTTTGTTGGATTCCTCTTATGCAGGTTGCATGTTTCCAAAGGCACTCTGTACTACTTCACAGAGTGCAGGGTGAATGTGCATTGCTTGCAGAATTGGAGCGTAACTTCCAGTTTCCGTATTCATTGCGTTTGTTATTTCCTGTATCAGGTTGGAAGCTTCCGGGCCGATTATGTGACCGCCTAGTATTTTTCCTGTTTCGCGTTCAACAATGACTTTGACAAAACCTTCCGGTTTGCCCATGGCTGCACCCATAGCTGTATTGGCGTATTGAGCCTTTCCCACCAAGATTTGAAAACCTTTCTGTTTTGCTTCAATTTCCTTTAGTCCGACGGATGCAACTTGTGGACAAGTGAAAATTGCGTGCGGCGCCGACGAGTAATTCATAATTGTCTTGTGGTCATGAATTGCATTGTGCCATGCTACGCCGGCTTCAAAATTGGCGACATGTTTGAACATCTCGCGCCCTATGGCGTCCCCGAAAGCCCAAATGTTCTTCTTGCTTGTCTCAAGGAATTCGTTAGCCTTTACGAATCCGCGGTTGTCAAGCTCCACGCCTGTTTTTTCTGGTTTGAGTATATCCGAGTTAGGGATTCTCCCAGCTGCGATCATCAGGGCTTCAGCTGAGAATTCTCTTAGGCTTCCGTCCAAGAGGTTCTTGGCAATTATGATTTTCGATTTTCCTTCTTGTTTCACCTCAGTGACTTCGAAGCCTGTGAGTATTTGAATGCGTTGCTCAAGTTCTGTCTTAAGCAGATCGCTGACCTCGGGTTCTTCGTCTGGAATTAGTCTCTGCGGTCTCTGGATTATTGTTGAGTTTACTCCGATGCCGGAGAAGAAGTGGGCGAACTCGGTTCCTATGTAACCTCCGCCGACGATTATGATGCTTTTTGGGGGGTTCTCCAGTTCTAGAACGCTATCGCTGGTCAGGTAATCCACCTTTTCCAGTCCCTTGAAGTTGGGGATCCTTGGTCTAGCCCCCGATACGATAAAGATTCTAGTTGCTTGGATCACATGTTTGCCTATCTGCATTGTGTAGTCCGAGATGAACTCGCCTTGCTCGGCAAACCACGTCAAACCGGGTGTGACTTTCACCGATGCTGCTTGTGAGCCGGAGTCTTCGCCGACTAACCTATGCATCCGCTCCATTATTTTCTTGAAATCAACGGAACGCAG
Organism: uncultured Candidatus Bathyarchaeia archaeon; assembly: GCA_964632825.1. Classification (GTDB taxonomy): domain Archaea; phylum Thermoproteota; class Bathyarchaeia; order Bathyarchaeales; family Bathycorpusculaceae; genus UBA11855. The sequence goes on along the minus strand of CAZWBY010000002.1, from coordinate 6,105 downwards.
AGTGGCATTAACACCTACCTGCTGCGAATCAGAGAGGATTTGGACGACATCGGCTGGGTAGATTAGCATCTTGGAGGGTACACAGCCTCGGTTCAGGCAAGTTCCGCCCATGGGACCTTTCTCAACAATGGCTGTTTTGAGACGGCTCGCCACGGCAGCTGAAGCGATTGCCATGCCAGAGCCAGAGCCGATAACGAGAACATCAAACTTTTCCATAAGCATCCACGACTGGAAGGGGACTGGACGCCAAATAAACTTTTCAATCGATGTCGTATTACAGCTAGAAAATCTTTTATTTTCACGTTCACAATACTGAAACGTGCGTGATCAATATGTCGAAGGTTGAGAAAGCAGAAGCGGAAAAGAAGAAGAAAGTCTACTACGAGAAGAAAGAGAAGAAAGCCAAAAAAGTCAAGAAGGCCAAAAAGAAGTAGCTAAGGTCGCAGAAAGCTAGGAACGCATCGGTTGTCGCTAATTGGGTCGAAGCGTGAAAGCTCGTTCTTAGCTAATGGGACCGCGACCCTTGATACCAATCCGTGTAGACTAAAGGGCAGCCGAATTAAGCGCATCTCGCCCGCAGTAACCCACTCATCTATCGCGAACCCTTTTTTCTTTGTCGAACGCGCTATCTGAAGACGCTCTTTCTTGCTCAGCCCATATGCTTCTTGGTCGAATACGTGAATATGGAAGCCTCTGCCTGAGTAGACTATGCCCAAGCTGCAGAAGTCTTTCTCCAAGTTTTCATATAGCTCTGCTGCTTGGTCTCGCACTATATTGAATTCGACGTTGCAGAAACTCAGGCCTTGACCGCGTTCCATCTTTTCAGCTAGTCCACCATGAATCGGGCATACGACATTCTCTGGGTCGAGATCGAAGGCAAGCTCCTGTCCCATTCTGCGGTCTTTCTCATCGTAGACAGTGCGATCGTAGTATGTTGACTCCGGAAGAAACTCGATTATCTGATCACGCACATCGTTCAGGTCTTTGTATTCGTCGATGATTATTGTGGTTTCAAGGTCTTCACGGTACTCTTCCGGGAAGATTTTCGTGTGTCTCCCAATTATTACGGCAAATTTCGCTCTGTTGATTCTGCTTCCGAACCAATCGGATACCTTTCGCGTGTCAAACTCTTCGGTGTAGAACCTTCTGCGCTCCTCGAGCGTGGAGTATCGCATACCCTCAGGCAAGTGGTATCTGCTCATTCAGACCGATTCACTGTAAAAGCAGCAGCTCTCAAATAGTTTCTTGATCTGCCACCTTTTCTTTGATTAAGAAAGCCTAATATTTGCCGCTACCTCGGAGTATTGTGGTGGATTTTTGCCCATAGACCCTGATTTTCAAAACAAAAGGAAAGTCGCAGGAGAACACAACGGACACAAAGTTTGGGGACCCTTGGAGCCACCGACAAAACAAGGAATCCATGGAACCAACGTCGCAGTAGACTGGGATGTTTGTACAGGAGACGGAATCTGCATAGAGACCTGCCCGGTGTCCTTGTACGATTGGGGAGAAGCCCCCGGACACCCGACATCAGAGAAGAAATCTGATCCTGCAAGAGAGAATGATTGCATACAGTGTTTGGCTTGCGAGATGTCGTGCCCCACTCAGGCGATTAAGATTACGCCGCCGTAGGCGTTCTTCACGCGTCTATTGCAACTTGTTTTTTTCTATTCTCTAACTCGGGAGCGAAATTTAGAAAAGAAAAGGGAAAGTTGACGAACACTACTTTACGAGTCTGTAGACTTTGTTGATGTAATCCCAGTTGACGACGCTCCAGAAGCCTTCAACGAATTTGGCGCGATCGTTCTTGTAGTCGATGTAGTAGGCATGTTCCCAGAGATCAAGAACCAGCAGCAAGCGAAATGCAGGGTACAAGTTCATGTTGTGTTTCTCTATCTGCATTATAAGGGGCCGGTCAACACAGGAGTGCATAACCAGCGCAGCCCAGCCTGAGCCTTCGACGCTTGTGGCCGCCTTTGAAAATTCCGTTTTGAACCGTTCAAAGCTTCCGAATTCTTTCATGAGCACGTCAGCGATTGCGCCTCCCGGTTGTCCACCGCCTTTGCCTGGAGGTGCCATGCAGTCCCAGAAAGTGGAGTGCAGCAGATGACCTCCGATGTGAAAAGAGAGTTCCTTCAAGGTGGACTTCACGTCTAGGTCTGCATTTTCCTTGCGCGCTTTGTCGAGTTTTTCGAAAATTGCGTTTGCGCCGTTCACGTATGCTTGGTGATGTTTGTCATGGTGAATCGTCAGTTGCTGCTCTGACATGTAGGGTGCCAGTGCGTTGTATGCATATGGGAGTTTTGGCAAACTGAAAGACTTTACACTTTCCATTTTGTATCACCGAAAACTTAGAAGGTTCGAAGCAAACCACTACTAATATAGTTTGTCTTTCAGCTAGCCAGTACAGCTTATTACTAACCTCAAAGCTACTACTCAGCAGGAGATGTACGTTTTGACAAAAACAGATGAAAACTTGAAAGCCGCTTTCGCAGGAGAGTCTCAGGCAAACAGACGATATTTAGCCTTCGCCCAGAAGGCAGAAGAAGAGGGCTTCACACAAGCAGCAAAACTTTTCAAGGCAGCAGCCGAGGCAGAAACCATACATGCGCTGAACCATGTGAGAATCAGTGGAGTAGTCGGGTCTACAATGGACAATCTGAACGCAGCAGTTGCAGGAGAGACACACGAGTTCAAGAGCATGTACCCTGGATTCATTGCTGTGGCAAAAGAAGAGAAAAACAAACAGGCAACATGGAGTTTCGACGTGGCAAACAGAGTTGAACAAATTCACGCGGGCTTGTTCCAGAAGGCAATCGACGCGATGAAGACAAAGAGAGAAATGGCAAGAACGGACTACTATGTCTGCGGCGTCTGCGGCAACACAGTTGAGGGCTCAGCACCTGACAAGTGCCCTATATGCGGTGCACCAAAAGACAAGTTCTTCAAACCTGCATAGAGAGCTGAGCATCCACCATTTTTTCTCTTAGAATATGCTAAAGATGGAGGAAGTAAATGAATGGACAAGTGGGAATGCGGGGTTTGTGGCTATGTTTATGACCCGCTGCTGGGAGATCCGGAACGCGGAATAGGTCCGCATACACCTTTTGAGGAACTACCTGAGAAATGGGCTTGCCCAGTGTGTGGTGCACCCAAAAGTCAGTTCAAGAAAAGGCAGTAAGACCTAACGATTAAAGATCTCTTTCTTCTATTCTTCTCGTCCTAGAAACGTCACATTCTCTGCAGCTGGACTGTTATAATGGACTCAATATCGAGTGTTAAAACAGACTCTGGAAATACAGAAAGGGGGAGCTATGCCTTGACTTTGACCGCGATTTGCTTGCCAAAATCGAAGCATTTCTTCAGGTCTTCTAGGTCGGGTACGTACTTTATTTCTAGTCCTGGCTCGTTGACTTGGAAGCCAGCTTTCTTTGCAGCTTCAATCATGTTTCGTACGGCGCCGCCGCCCCATCCGTAAGAACCAAAGAAACTCCATTGTTTGTTCTTGGGCTTCAGACCAGTGGCGAGTGTCAGAAATGCCGCGATCGTTGGGAACATGGAATTGTTAAGCGTTGGAGAACCTACAACTACTGCTTTTGCATCCAGGATCTCTGTTAAAACGTCCGTTGTCTCCGCTGAACGCAACTTCATGAGTTTTGCGTCTACGCCCTCGCTGATTGCGCCTTCGCACATAGCCCTTGCCATCTTGTCGGTGCTGCCCCACATCGTGTCAAACACTATGACTATTTTGTTCTTGGATTTGAATTCGCTCCAGTCGAGGTAGGATTGGATTATTTTTCCTGGATTTGAACGCCATATTATGCCGTGGCTGGGCGCGATGATTGTAGGGGCGATACCCATATTCACAACTTCCTGGATTTTTCGGGCTACAAGTGACCCGAGGGGCATCAGGATGTTGGCATAGTACGTTGTTGCTTCCTCCATCAGCATGTGAGGGTCTACTTCGTCGTCGAAACGTTGTGAACTCGCCAAGTGCTGCCCGAATGCGTCATTGGGCATTAGAATCTTGTCCTCAACGACGTAGGTGAACATGCTGTCAGGCCAGTGAAGCATAGGTGCTTCCACGAAGCGCAGGGTTCGCTTGCCGAGTTTTACCTCGTCACCTGTCTTGACGGTTTGGATATTGAAGTTTGGACCATAATGTTCGATTATGGCGTCTTTTCCTTTTTCCGAAGTAATTATTGTTGCGTTCTGGGCTTGCTCTGCAACCATAGGAAGACTGCTAGAATGATCCATCTCGACATGGTTGACGACTATGTAATCGAGTTTCTGAATATCGATTAAATCGCCGATGTTTCCAAGTAGTTCGCCTGAGAAAGGGTATTTCACAGTGTCAATTAGGGCGGTTTTTTCGTCCATGATTAGGTAGGCGTTGTAGGTGCTTCCCCTCTTCGTGATGTAGCCGTGGAAGTCGCGGACGTTCCAGTCGACTACTCCAACCCAGTAAATGTTTTCTGCTAGTGTTACTTTGTTCATTTTCCTTATCCCCATGTCTATGTTTTCTCGACCTTAAGGTTGTATTTTATCTTTACGCCAGCTTTCTCGAAAAGTATGCCGACTGGGCAGTTCTTCAAAGTGAGCTCATGGAGCCTTTGGACTCGATCCTCGGGCGCGTCAAGCTTGAACACTATTTCAAAATTCTCTTCAACTATGGTTCCCGCTGCTTCGGACTTGATTGCTTCGACCTTAACCTCGCAGCCTTTGAGAGGAAGACGCATTTTCTTGGCAGTCAAAGCGCAGATTGTGGCGTAGCAGCCAGCATGACTCATTAGGCAGAGTTCAAGGCTGGTTGGTCCAACATCTTTGCCTAATTCGCGTGGTTGATCAACGGTCACCTGATGTGACCTGCAATTGACAAGGGTTATTTCAAATCCACTGACTATGTGTGCTTTTGCGCAGAGTTTTCCCATTGACGGCAACTCCAGATTTCTTCTCCAAAAGTCACGAAAATCACTGCTTTAACGTGTTTATATTGGTTTCTAGAAAAACGGCAGGACATTAGGTCGAAAAAGGCGGGCTCTCAAAAAGATAATATTGTGGAAGAGAAGCTAGTTACACTAGCTATCATTGCAGACTGACTGGAGGTCATAGGTTTGGGTCTGATTCCGGATGATAAGAAGGAGGATTTGAAAAACAGGTTCAAAGAGAACTTGGTGGATCCAGTGAGAATTGTAATGTTCACTCAAGAAATTGAATGCAGGTTCTGCTCTGACACTAGACAGTTGGTTCAAGAATTAGCAGGTCTGAACGACAAAATCTCCGTTGAAGTCTACGATTTCGTCTCCGACGCAGAGAAGGCTAAGGAGTATGGAGTTGAGAAGATTCCTGCCTTGGCAATAATCGGCAGAAAGGACTACGGAGTTAGAATCTATGGGATACCCTACGGTTACGAGCTCCAGACCCTTGTTGAAGCGGTGATAAACGTTTCGAAGGGCACGACAAACCTTTCCGAGAAAACGAAGGCCATCCTCGCAGATGTCAAGTCGCCGGTGCACATACAAGTATTCGTCACGCTTACGTGCCCACATTGCCCCGTTGCGGCTGCGACGGCGCATAAGCTAGCTGTTGAAAGCGATATGATAAAAGCTGACGTTGTAGAAAGCAGCGAGTTCCCAACCCTGGCACAGAAGTACTCAGTGATAGGCGTTCCCAAGATAATCATTAACGAGAAGACTGAGTTTGTGGGTGCGTTCAGCGAAGATCTGTTCGCGGAGCACGTTGTCCTCGGATCGATTACGTAGAAGAACGAAGGATCCCAAAACAAAAAGAAAAAAGTAGTCTGCTATACAGCAGATCGTCTAGCAGTGTCCGCAGCCACAACCGTGACTTGTCTTTCCGGACGAACCGCCAGCGAATTTCGCTGGGGTCTTATCGAAAGTTGTCTTGCATGAGGCATTGCAGAAATAGTAGGTCTTGTCCATGTAGTCGGACTTGAGCTTCGCTTTCTTCTCGTCTACCATCATGCCGCAAACTGGATCTTTAACCATGTTACATCGCACCTCCTTTCTTGGCTTGATTAGTTGGTACCTTTGATTTTTCAGATTTAAACTTGGCGAACTTCAGCGTTGCCGAGTTGGTTACAAC
>CAZWBY010000001.1:45973-52044 GCA_964632825.1 uncultured Candidatus Bathyarchaeia archaeon | reverse complement strand
TGATAAATCCTTAATAGATAGATGCCCAACTTCATACTCCGCTGGAGAGCAGACCATAGATGGCAAAATTCAAGGTCATTATTTCTGATCCTGAGGCAGGAACGTCTAAGGTGACCGAGCTGGATGAAACTCGTGCTGTACCACTGATAGGAAGGAGAATAGGAGAAATCATTGAAGGCACTCTCTTGGGCTTGCCAGCTCACAAACTGAAAATAGTAGGTGGCTCTGACAAGGACGGAGTCCCTATGAGACCGAGCGTCCATGGAGGCGTACGCCGCAGCATTGTCCTGAGCGGAGGAGTGGGATTCAATCCAAAGGACAGCGGCCAAAGAAAACGCAAAACCGTGCGCGGGAATGTAATCACAGAAGAAATCGTTCAGGTCAACACGAAAATCGTTGAGAAGCCAAACAAGCCCAAAGAAGAAAAACAAGAGGCTCAAGTTCAGAGCAGCTCTTGAGTGCTCAACCTATATTAACTCGTATTTCCGTATTTTCAGCAAATCATCAGGTACCTGTGGAACTAAAGAGAATGAGTAGCGAAAGTAAAGTCCTGCCCAAGCAACCAGAAGTCAACGTTGGAACGATAGGACATGTGGACCATGGAAAAACAACGCTGGTCCAATCCCTAACTGGGGTTTGGGCTTCTCGGCACAGCGAAGAACTGAAACGGGGCATCACAATTAAACTCGGATATGCTGACCTGCCGATATACAAATGCCCAAAATGTGAACCGCCAAAAAACTACTCCACTAAGGACATTTGCCCAAATTGCGCTTCGCAAACCGTTTTTGAAAGAGCCATAAGCTTTGTCGACGCACCTGGTCACGAGGCATTAATGGCAACGATGCTTTCAGGCGCCGCCATCATGGACGGTGCAGTCTTGGTTATAGCTGCAGATGAACCTTGTCCACAACCTCAGACGCGTGAACATCTGGCTGCGACCGAAGCAGTCGGCATTAAGAACATAATAATTGTTCAAAACAAGATCGACATTGTGGACGAACGCAGGGCTCTAAAGAGCTACGAAGAAATCAAGAAGTTTGTGAAAGGAACAATAGCGGAGAACGCCCCAATAATTCCCATCTCGGCTCAACGAGGCATTAACATTGACGTGCTACTCACCGCGATACAAGAGATAATCCCAACCCCGAAGAGAGACGAAACCAAACCCCCGCTGATGTATATTATACGCTCCTTCGACACAAACAAACCAGGCACAAACATAGAAGACCTAGAAGGAGGAATAGTTGGAGGAACAATAAGCCAAGGCAAGTTTGCAGTTGGGGAAGAAATAGAAATTCGCCCTGGCATAAGCGTTGAAAGGGAAGGGAAGACCGTTTATGACCCCCTGATAAGCGAGATAGTCAGTCTTGAAGCAGGCGGAAAACAAGCAAAAGAAGCAACGTGTGGAGGCTTAGTCGGTGTAGGAACTTTGCTAGACCCGTCCTACTCTAAGGCAGACGGTCTCACCGGAAACATCGCTGGCAAGTCAGGAATGCTGCCCCAGACAGTGTCCGAGTTAACATTGGAAACCCACGTGCTAGAACGAGCAGTTGGAACCAAAGAACTCGTGAAAGTCGACCGCATCAATTTCGACGAGACGTTACTACTTCATGTGGGTGCAGCTGTGAATGTTGGGAAAGTAATTTCGCTAAAGGGAAATACTGCAAAAATGAAACTGACCAGACCAGTATGTGTTCAGGCCAGTGCCAGGGTCGCCATCAGCAGAAAGATCGCTGCCCGATGGAGACTAATAGGATACGGCATAGTCACAGAGAAACCAACCTGAGCGAAGAGAATCTGCGCTACGTAGTGGGCCTTGCTGAACCCTTTAACTTCAAGAAAGCATTTGCCTTTTGTAGCACATCTTTGGCGTTCTTGAAAGTGAGTTTCTCGGCGGCTTGTTGGTAGTTTAGCCATGTGTAGTCAACGTGCTCGAAGGATAATTTCACAGCACTAGTTTTTGCTTCGACGAGAAAGAAAACGACTTCCTTACGGATGGTTTCACCTTGTCGCCTGTAGAAATATTCTATTCGAACCCTGAAGCCTTCAACAAATTCGGCTGAAGCTATTCCTGTTTCTTCTTTGAGTTCTCGGATGACCGTGTCTCTCTCGCTTTCATTTGGCTCAACGTTTCCCTTGACGAAGTCCCAGTGACCCGCCTCATAACGAAGGAGAAGGTAGCAGGCTTCTAGACTGCTCTTAAACACCACAGCACCGCAGGACTTCTCTTGTATCACAATGCCGCCCTCCGTTGGTGTTCTTGTAGGGGGAGTTTTTATTTAAAATGATCCCCGGTCCACGGAGCACTGCTTTAAGTTTGCCAAATCTTAAGAACAAGAAGCGTTAAGCTTCTTGCGGAAACAACACGAAGATTGGCGAGACGAATTTTGACAAGCACGCCTAGTTCGACCGCAGGAAGACAAAGACTCAAAGTAATATTGGACACGAACGCTTTCTTTGTTCCGCTTCAGTTTAGAATCAGCTTGCCGAACGAGCTTGAGCATGTTCTCAGGAGAAACTTCGAGATGGTGCTAATTTCACCCGTTAAGCGTGAACTGATTACACTTGCCAAAAAGCGCCCACCTTCCATCCGGAAAGATGCAGAATACGCACTGAAACTAGCTGAAGAGTGCACGTACATCGACATGGAATCTTCGCCCCCAGTGCCTGCAGACGATGCTATTGTGAGGGCAGCAAAGGATTGGAAAGCAGTTGTTTTCACAAACGATCGGCAGCTTAGGAAGAGGCTAAAAGATATAAGCGTGCCAGTTATCTATGTGAGACAAAAATCGCGTCTAGAGATTGACGGAATGATATAGAAGATGTTTAAGCTTATTACGCTTCAGGACACCATCCGCATCCCTCCTGAAACCTTCGGCAACCCACTCGAAAAGGTGGGCAAGGACCAAGTCAAGGCGAAATATGAGGGAATAGTGGATGAAGAACTGGGCTATGTAATAGCTGTAACACACGTCGAAGTAAGCCCAATAGGCAAAATCATTCCGGGCGATGGAGCAACCTACCACAAAGTTACATTCTCCCTTCTGACTTTCTATCCTGTAATTCAAGAAATAGTAGAAGGCGATATCGTCGAAATTGCAGATTTCGGAGCCTTTGTGCGTATCGGTCCGGTTGACGCTTTGCTCCACGTATCACAACTGATGGATGATTATATCTCCTACGATGAAAAACAAGGCGTTTTGCTGGGAAAAGAGACGAAGAGAAAACTCGCCAGCGGAGACCAAGTACGTGTAAGGATAACCGCCGTGTCTTTGGGCAGAGCTGGAAGCTCCGGAAAAATTGGCGTAACCGCAAGACAACCCTTTTTGGGAAAACTGGAATGGATTAGGCAGGAAGTGGCCGGATTAAAAGCTGCTGGCGAAAAGAAGGGTGCAGAAGGCAAAATGACGCAAAAGGGAGAAAGCCAAAATGATTGAAAAAGCCTGTGCAAACTGCCACTTCATTACAAAAGAGAATGTATGCCCCAAATGCAGGTCAACCTCATTTAGCGAGGATTTTGGTGGCCTTGCCGTAGTGTTCGACCCTGAGAAGTCAGCCATCGCAAAAGCGATGAACATAAAAGAGAAGGGTCGCTACGCGTTGAAAGTCAGATAAGCTGAAGAAATTCAACCTTCCCGCTCACAAAACAGTGGTTGAATTGTTTGACGAGTGATTATATCGTTAACTCCCAGATCTTGCCTAAACTCAAAGAGCCTTTTGGAATTTTGCTACGCGGGACTTTTAAGAAAAACATGAACAAAATAGACACTATCGCCAGAAAAAGCAAACCCCCCCGAATTATCGCGGTTGGAGACACGGTGTCGCGAAATCTCCACCGCTACGGAATAATCCCCCAACTGACAATAACCGACAACAAGTCGCTAAGAAAACGTGTCAAACCAATTAGCTTGTGTGTTGACAGGGTGGTGCACGCCAGAAATCCACAGGGAACAATCACAGAAGAATCAGTCGCTGCTGTACGCGAAGCACTGCTTGGCACGGAAAGTGTCCACGTCTTGGTGGATGGTGAAGAAGATTTGCTAACGCTCATAGCAGTTTTGTTCGCGCCCGAAAAATCCTTGATTGTTTACGGGCAGCCTCATGAGGGCATGGTTGTCGTTGAGGCCAACCCTGAAAAAAAAGCCGAAGCCGCCAAGATTCTGGGAGCAATGGCTGTTCGAAAGCCTAAATAAGAAGATTACTGTATGACTCAACACTCTAAGTAAGTGAAAGCTCAATGGACATCAAAATAACCTCTGTCAAAGAGAACCCGTTGCTGAAACGAAGAGAAGTGAGATTCAGCATAGAACATGGTCCGAAGGGAAAGACCCCGGGAAGAATTGAGGTCAGAAAAGCCCTAGCCGCCGAAGTCAAAACAGACACGAACTTGGTTTTTGTTCAAGAGATGGAGACTAGAACGGGAACGAACACGACTCTTGGTTTTGCCACAATATACGAGTCTGCCGACCAAGCCAAGCTCGTAGAGCCAGAATACGTGATGCAACGAAACAACCCCAAGCCCAAAGAAGAGGCGAAAGAGTAGAATGTCCAAAAAACCACCTAAGAAGGAAGAAGTAACACCTGCCCCAAGCGAAACCCAGAAGACAGAGGAAAAGAAAGAAGTAAAACCTCAAAAAGTCGAGAAAGTAAGAAAGGAAAAGAAAAAGAGGCAAGAGAAGGGCGCTCACGCACTATACAAAATAGAAGGCGACAAAGCAGCGAGATTACGTCCTACTTGCGAAAGGTGCGGTACAGGTTATTTCATGGGTGACCACAACGACAGATATACTTGCGGACATTGTGGCTTCACTCGATACAAGAGGGCGGAAAAGTAATAGCGTAGACATGCCAAATTTCCTTATCTGCGTTGATTCAGAATGATCAGAGTTAATGTGGCTATAGCCAATATTTCTGCAGAAAGGTTCTTAGATATTAGAAAGCCAATGCCGCCAATTCAAATAAGCACAAACATTAACCTAGTAAGTATAGAAAAGCAGACAGACGGCTCGCTTGAAGTCCCGTTTGTGTTGACAATAGCATATAATCCGTCGATTGCGCAAATAAGTCTCAAGGGAAACGCCCACGTGGCAGGGGATAAGAGTGAAGTTGACAAGATTGTCGAAGACTATGAAAGCAGGAAACCACCACCAGCTGTAATCATACAGTCAATATCGAACGTTGTTTTCATCGAGTCGGTTCTGATAGCTAGAACGTTGAATATCCCCCCGCCCATACCCCTGCCTCAAATAACAGAGGGCAACCAGCCGCGAGCGAAACCTGAAGGCAGAGACTACACCTCTTAGCTACAAGAGAAACGAATTCATAAAGGAAACCACAGCCCTCTCAGGAAGAATCCCCTACGGATTTCCGTGGAACGGGACTGAGCTAAGAGACCCGCAAGAAGCGCCTATGAAAACTTGCGTATGCGATAGCATCAAAGATGTTTCTAAGAAAATCCGAAAAAAGGAGAGGCTATTTTAGTGGCACATACATCGAGGACCGTGAAGCACCAATACCCGGAGTACCGTGCCTGACCGGTTTGTTTGTGATTGCAAACTCGCCCAGATAGTGTCCGATCATCTCTGCCCTTAGCTCTATGGGCACAAATTCTTTGCCGTTGTGCACCATGATTTTGGCGCCTACCATCTCTGGCAGAATAACCAGGTCGCGCACATGAGTCTTAATCTGCGCACCAGAGTTCTTTGCCGCTCGCATCTTCTCCAGTAGAATTCTCTGTTCAGGCGTCAAGCCTCGTTGCAGGCTTCGGCGCTGCCGCGAAGGAAGTAGATTGATAAACTCATCCATAGACATGCCGAGTATACTGTCCAAACTGTGACCCCTATAGCTAAATTCTTTAGGCATTTTTCAATCTCACCATACCATTGCGACTACATGCTTTAAACATTGTGTCAACCTGATATCCGCTTCTTCTGCCGTCTTCCAGCACCACGCGCCGAAATTAGCCCAACCTTCTGCCCAGGTGGAGCACCATGTGATGTGGTTGTAGCCTTTCGCGCACTCTTCTTGCTGCTGCCATACGGGTGACAAAATGCGCCCATTTTTCTCCC
>CAZWBY010000001.1:43500-45873 GCA_964632825.1 uncultured Candidatus Bathyarchaeia archaeon | reverse complement strand
CCCATACAACATTACCTCATTCTATGGTTACAGTATTCCAAGCTTTATTGCAACATCAGAAGCCTTGAACTTTGAGTCCAGCTTCACAAACGCCTTTTTCTCACCGCGAGGAGTCAACTGAACAGTAACCTTAACAACCTTAACATCGTAGAGCGCCTCAACCGCTCGCTTAACATCTGATTTCCCTGATTTTGGATTAACTATGAATATCAGCTTGTTATCCTTCTCAACCATCAAACTCGCTGACTCGGTCATCAAAGGATAAAAGACAACTTCAGTCGGTTCCATTACTCAACAGTCTCCTTACCATAAAGCGTGTCCAATTGCGCGAGTGCTCCGCTTGTCCACAGCGTTAGACGCCCGGCGCTTGCGCCTGGCGCAAGGAGCTCTGTATTGAGAGCCCTGACCGTAGCGATGTCAACGCCTGGAAGGTTTGCAGCCGCCTTCGCTAAACCTTTCTTTTCAACGACTACGATAAGTGGACCAACTGCTTGTTTCATTTTTCTGCCCCGCCGCTTGCCCTTGCCCGCTCGAATCTTGCGGCTTGCTCTTACTCGGTCTAGGTCAGATTTTACCCCTAGGTGAGTGAGCGCTTCCTCAACTTCTTTCGTTTGGGTAAGCTGAGTCAAGTCATCGGTAACGACAAGGGGAATCTGCAAGATTTCGTCGATCGCGTGCCCCCGGAGCGCAACTGTAGTTTTCGAGGCGGTTGCTGCAATAGCGGAGAAAAGCGCGAGTCGACGTTCTTTCTTGGGAATTAGCTTTACTATTTTCTTCTGACTGGTGGGTGGGTGGGGTTGTCTTCCTCCAACCGTGCTGGGTGCGAATTTTGCTGTTCCGCCCCCGCCCTTGACTCTGGGAACACGTGCTATGCCCATCCCTGTTCCACGTGATTCGGCTGTGGTACGCTTCCCTGCCATTGGATCGCGCCCTTGTGGTTGCAGGCGATTTGTCTGCGCGGCAATGACCGCGCGTTTTATTAGGTCAGGCCTTATCGGAGTTGAGAAGACCGCTGGGAGCGTGACTTTCTCAGCCGCTGGCTTCCCTTCGAGGTTGAAAACCTTTGCAGTTCTTTTGGCGGTCGGCATAGCTATCTACCTTGTGGAGATTCCAACGAAACGTGTGTAATCTGTGGGGGTGTTTCGCTTGTTTCTTTTGGCGGTCTTGCCGGAAAACGTATGCGTATGCAACGTTTTTCTGGTCCGGGAATGCTCCCTTGAACTAGGATATAGGGGTTGGTGACTAGACCGTAACGGATGTATCCACCTTTGGGTGTGACTTCTTTGCCATCTTTTCCGATCTTAAGGATGCGTTTGTTGTATTCTGTGCGTTGGTGATAGCCCATTTGTCCTGCTCGAGGGATTGAGTACATGAGATGATGTGGATTCCACGGTCCGAGCGTTCCAATTCCGCGTTTGGTTTTTCGTCCCTTGTGTTGGAGCACGGCAACATGCCAGCGTTTCACTGGTCCCTGAAAACCTTTGCCGGTTGTGATTGAGGCGATATCTGTGAATTGCCCTTCTTTGAAGACCTCTTCAGGCGTGACAGTCTTGCCTAAGAGGGATTTGGCATAGTCTAACTGCTGCTGTATTGTTCCTCCCCCGATCTCGATTTCGGTGATGTCCGGCTTCTTCTTGGAGAGGCTTGTTTCCCCGGGTTGAGTTGCCGTTATCAACCGCACAAGGTTTGCTCTGTCCAGATTATCATAAATCTTTGACAGCATCTGTTCGGTGTTAAAATTCTCAGGCAGGATGAGGGCACGTTCAAGTTCAGCAGGCGGATTATGCATCCATGCTTCAGCTAGATTCGCCAAGCCATAAGGGGTCTTGGAGTAGCACCGTATGCCGCACACGAGAATTGGAGGGGCTTCAATAACTGTGGCTGCACGCATGACTTCCTTACCGAAATTTGGACTCCTCTTACGATCTTCGATCGCGAAGACGAATGTCATTCCTGCCTTGAAACCTGAGAAACCCAGAAGCCGTGGAGTTTGGGAGTCAGTTTTCGGCCAATAGCGTATTCTTGCTATCGCACGCTTAGCACGGTGCCTAGGCAAATAGGATAGCGAACCATGTTTAGGACTATGCTTTTTACGGTGACCCATTGTAATTCCGCTTCGCGAAGGTTAGCAATGAGAAAATAGGGTTATAAAGGTTGCCATCAAACGTAGCAACAAATACGCCAGGTTCCCGGATGGTTTGCAGAAGCATCCGAAGAGTCTCAATTCAAGCTACCCAGAAATTCTCCGCTGAAAGAGCATTTTCCGCCTTGTATAAGGGGAAGCTGGTAATTCGGCAGAGTCTTTTGGAGAGCAAATGGTCTCACCCAAGCAACCGTAGAAAATGGGGCGACGTATTTCAAAAGACACAACTC
>CAZWBY010000001.1:0-43400 GCA_964632825.1 uncultured Candidatus Bathyarchaeia archaeon | reverse complement strand
CTTGCGCATTCATGCTACATTCCTCGTACCTCCTGATCGTTTCTTCTACTCCTGCAAGAGTGGATTGCATAAGCAGGACGCGACCAGCTTGTGCTAAATGATCCCGTACGCCAGCTATGAAGCGGTCAATTACAAGCCTGCCAGAGGCTCCACCAGTCCATGAAAGCTCGATCCACGAGTCTGTTTCGCCTTCTGTTACTGGCAGATAAGGCGCATTGAAAAGTACCAAAGAGAACTTTGCACATTTGTGCAGGGCTGAAAACAAATCGCTTTGCACGAAAGCCATTCTATTGGAGACACCATTCTGTGTCGCATTTGCCTTTGTGCAGCGGACGGCATGTGGGTTCACGTCAACCGAAAGGACTGATCGCGCTTTCTTTGCAGCGATTATGCCCAAAGCCCCACAGCCTGAGCCCATGTCAAGAACCATGTCATTTTCCTGGGCGTTGAGGTTATCAGCAAAGAGGAAAGTATCTTCAGCAGGCTCGTATACGTTTTCATCAACAGAAAACACACAATTGCCAAGACTCACTCGTCTAACGAATGAGGACACACGCTACATCTCCAAATGCTTCCGGCGCCAAAGTTCTAACCCTATCTTCAAAGAACGGCAGCTTACTTAAACGCGATTTGGCATTTCCGGATGATAGCCCAAGAACATTCTTCGCAAAAGGCATTGCTGCGTTTATGAGTTTCTTGTTGCGCTCTGCAAAGACCGATTTCAGCATTTGTTTGAACAATCGAGCGTCAGTCAATGGGAAAGCTGGTTTGGAACGCGGTATCAATCGGACAATGGTTGAGTCAACTTCCGGCTCAGGATAGAACTTCTGCCGGGGCACGGCGTCCAACGACTCCACGCTTGTGTGGTAGTATGCGTAGACGGTCATCCAACTGTAATCATTGGTTCCAGTTGGAGCTGTTATGCGATTAGCGAATTCCTCTTGGAGGATCAGTACGGCACATTTGAAGGGTCGCAAAAAGAGCCAGTTGAGTAATTCAGAACTTATTTGGTATGGAGGTGCGGAAACTACTTTGTCAAAGACAGGCACATCAGCAGCTAGCACGTCGCCTTCGATCACACAGATGTTAGTGCTCCCGCTGACCTGCTTGCGAAGTACAGAAGCCACACGCGCGTCTTTTTCAACTGCTAGTACATGCGCACACTTGTTTGCCATAAAACAAGAGAGAAAGCCAAATCCAGCGCCAACATCCAAGGCTGCATCTGTTTGACCTAGCGAAGCGTACTCAGATAGCTTTGGGAAAATCGTCTCATCAACGAGGAAGTTCTGCCCCAAGAATCTGTTTGGAGCAATCTTGTAAGTCCAGAGTAACTGCCTCGTTTTTTCGAGAAGATTCATCAGGTGCAAGCCTTAGTTTGCTCGCGTGAACAAGCGGTATTTACTGTCGCCCTCAAGTTCCTCCATAACCCGCTTGGTTATGAGTTTTGCTGGGTTAGGCAGTTCCGTTCGTTTCTGTAGGTCCTCAAAGTTTTCAAACGGTTTGCGTTCTCGCTCGTTGATTACCTGCCACATGTATTTCTTTCCAATGCCAGGCACCAGCTCCAAGGCATGCATCCGTGGAGTAATGGCTCTAGCTGTGTTGAAGAAGTTTACAAACCAGTCTTCCCGATTGAGTACAATCCTTGTGATTACACCCTGAAGCTCTGCTTTGGCTGCGCCCGTCAACTCTTCGTATCCGACTCTGCCTATGATGTAGGTGACTTCTTCCCGCGACTCCTTTCCAACATAAACGCGATCACTAGGTCTGAGCATCAAGCCTTCCTTCACCAAAGCTTCCAAAAGCGTAAAGAACTCTTCGCCCATGCATTGAATCAGAGCTCCCGCTCTGTAACCTGCTCGACCAGATGGTTGAAACCCTGGACGCCCGTGCGGCAAGAAATCAAGCACGTAGGCGTACTCCTCGTACCGCTTCTCCATGATAACCCTTCTATAAGCTACTATTGCTTAAAAAACTTGGCTGAGTCTCGCCCCTGATTACTGTTTTGTAACCCTGTTCTCGTTCAGCAGACCTATTATTGATTCAAGCTTTGTAGTTTCGATTATTTTGCGCCCGCCTGCCAAGAAAACTCGCATCTCGTCTACGCTTTCGGGTGCACAATTTACTACCTGCACTGCTTCGTCATCGTCTAGTCCAAACTCTTTGGTTAGTCGCTCCACAAGGGCTGGTGTGGCCAATTCGTCAATTTTGGAGAACTTTGAAACGTAGTCCAATGTACGTCTCTGGAACTGGTCTAGGTTCTCTTCGCCAACAACCGCCAATTCTTTCTTGACTTGAGGCAGGGTGAGCCTAGTCTCACTCAACTCTCTCTTGCCCATAAGAACTAATTCCCCTTGTATGCCTCTAGATGTTCAGAGCGCACATTTATCTCTTTCACGGCTTCGCCCTGAGGCACACTAACTACGTACCCGCGACCGCGTTTGTCTTTTACAATACCGATCTTTCCGTGAAACCGCCTATGAGGCTGACTCTTCTGAACGCTAGAATCTATTTTTATGATTACTTGCGAGCCAATCTCATGCGCCACGAGAAGTTTCCCGAGCTTTGGCTTACCCTTCTCTCGAGTGGATTTTTTCAGGAGTCTGCGCGTTCCCCTTCTGTATCCTTTTGACTTCTTCAATCATATTCACCTTACCTAGTCATCCATCAAGACGTTCATAACGTCAAGCTTGAGAGTTTTGGCCTTGTTAAGGAGCAATTCCGAAACGCTTGGCGTGGTTCTTCCATCATCCCCAGACACCAATTCCTTAACATAGAGACCGCCTTGGCAACGAACTTGCATCTCAATGCGTCTAGGAGAAACCATCTTAACATTAACCTTATATATGTACTTTTCTCGGGTAAGGTCTGCTCTCCTATGCAACACACGCTTTGGCGTTTGCTGTTTTATCAGTGCGTCACTAAGCTTTTTTTCCAAAAAGACAAGGGTCTTCTCCAAAATGTCGTGTTCGAATTCGACCAAAACGAAATACTCTTTCTGCACGCCCTCCGCTTTCTTAAGTTTCCCTACGAAATCCTTGCTTACTATTCGCAGGGTAGAGATTTCAACCTTGCCCGCTGAATCACTGTTGACAGCTTCCTTCAGACTAGCCAGGTCAAGTGCCCTCTTTCTGGGCTTTGAAACTTCAATGACGAATGGCCTTCCCCGCCCAAGCATCCGTGCATCGATGTCCTCGCGCCCTGACGCGTGGAAGGCTGTTTTCTCTCCCTCAGCCGCTTCCAGCAAGGGTTTTGAAACTAGTTCTTCCACAGATTCAGGATACATTTTTCCTGTTCCACCGCATTTCTCACAGCCTCTCCCTCGGCACTTGGAACAGAACCACTTTGACTGTGGGATATCTCTAACAAGTTTTCGATATCTCCCAGCAATATACAACGGGTTTATTTGAAGTCTTACAGTCCCAGAGAAAGGGTTGACAACTATCGCCACATCTGGTTTTCGGTATTCCACAGTCTTACCAGTTCGCTCTTCAAGCATCTTGCCCAAAGCGCGACCAAACTCGTGGCGAATGCTCTCGCCATAAGCTACTCCATGAATGGCCCTGAACTCGTCTTCTCGTTCTTCTACCAAGACAGGCAATTCAACGCCAACTAGGAAGGATGAGTACTCGTAGTAGGACAGAGCGGAAAGAGTTTCGTCTCCTAAGCTTCTTAACGAAAGGAACTTGTTCTCGCAAAGAAAACAGGCTTTTGACTGTAGTCTTGGAAGTCGTTTGCCTGATTGACGCATTGCCTCCTCAGCTTCGCGCGAGAAACCGTTCATAATCAGAAGCCTCAGCACCTTAGTACCCTGAGGGTCGTTTGTTAGGTTGAGGGCGCTTGCCTGTAGAACCAAGATCAGCTTGAGCGCCTTTCCTCTTTCGCTGTTTTCGATGCCGCGACCGAGCAAGGCGAACTGTCTCCCTAGGCAATTGTCACAAAGTGGATGGGTTTCCAGCATTGAAAAAGCCTGTTCAAGCATGGACATACCTTAGTCCTACTTGAGCTCAGTCGGAAACCCTTGACCGAGGTTGAAGGGAAGTTTCTTCTTCCGTTTGAACATCTTTAGCATCTTCCTCATCACTACATATTGTTTCAGGAGTTCCTTTACATCCTTCTCGCTTGTGCCCGAGCCGCGGGCTACTCGTTTGACTCGAGAGCTGTTGAAGATTTTCGGGTTTTCCTTCTCCTCAGGGCGCATTGATTGGATTACGACACGCCACTTTTCTAACCGATCCTCAGCCGTATTCAACATTTCGTCGGGCACATTGTAAGACATCCCCGGAAGCATCTTCAACACTTTGCGGAATGGCCCCATGCCCTTCATTGCTTCAAACTGCTCATACATGTCTGTCAAAGTGAACTTACCGCTGAGAATCGCCTTGGCTTTTTTCTGTGGAACCTTTATCTCGGCGTCTTTGACTTTTTCAAGAAGAGTTTCCAGGTCGCCCATTCCCAGTAAACGGCCCACGAATCTGGAAGGTATGAAAGACTCGATATCTTCGATTTTTTCACCCGTTCCAATGAACTTGATCGGAGCGCCTGTTGCTGCCACTGCCGACAGAGCGCCTCCGCCTCTGGCTGAGCCATCAAGTTTTGTTACTATGATTGCGCCTATAGGGGTGGCTTGATGGAAGCTCTTTGCCTGAACCAGAGCTTGCTGCCCAATTGTCCCATCTATAACCATCACAACTTCATCGGGTTTGATCCTCTTCTCTAGAGCTGTCATTTCTTTGATAAGGTCGCGTTCTTCTTTGTGCCTTCCAGCCGTGTCGACAATTACAAGATCCTTTTCGGCGAAGCTCTTCAAGCCCTCGGATACAACCTTAACTGGATCCTTTGCCTTAGGATCGCCATACACTGGCACGTTTATGCGATTCGCCATCTGCTGCAACTGCGCAAAAGCTCCCGGTCGGTAGGTATCGGCGCAGATTAATGCTGGTTTCAACCCTCTTTTCTGGAAGAAACGAGCTAGCTTGACGGCGTGCGTAGTCTTTCCCGAACCTTGGATGCCTACGAGCATAATTGTACGCTTCCTGCCAGGCTGTACCTCCAGAGGGACGGGTTTATCACCGACGAATCGGGTCAGTTCCTCGTAGACAACTTTTATGACGTGCTCCCTTCGTGATATACCTGGCGGAACCTTCTCCTCTAGAGAGCGATCCTCGATCCTCTTTGAAATATCTAAGACGAGTTGGACGTTAACGTCAGCTTGGAGAAGTGCCCTCTGAATGTCACGGACAAGTTCCTTCACTGCAGCCTCATCAACCACTGATGCGCGGAATATTTTCTTGAGGGCGTCGGTCAGTGATGAGCCCAATCGATCGAGAGCCATTGGATTCTCCTTGGTTTAGAACACCCTTTAGCGCATTTAAACATATATCATGGCTTGAAGCAATCGAATTATTCGGAAGCTAATTGAGTTGAAGCCTCAGTCCCTATAACCTCTTCACGATTCAGACGGCTCTTCATGCATCACAGGCTTCATTCATAGAAGTGCAACCTGCAGAACATAAACTTTGACCGCAGTTCCTTCTCTCTGACTAGACACTGGAGAACGGTTGGGGATGCGAGTTGGCAACTTGAAAAAGCAAAAAAGCACAGCGACAAAAGGCAGGGGTATACCAACAAGGAGTCCTATTTTGCCCTAACGATCTTCATTCTGCCCAATATCTTCCAGTATTCTATCTCAGCACCAGGAGCAAGCTTGGCCTTAAGGTCCTCTTCTTCAGGAAATGGGGCATCTAGGTATTCAAATGTCTCCAGATCCATTATTTGGACGCCGTTTGGATTCACAGCAAACACTTGACCGGGTCTTTTGTCGATTATCGGAATTTCAGCGTTACTGTCTACGGGTTTGACAAACTGTCTTTTTTGATTATCGAAAACGCCTATCGCCACTATCCGGGCCTTTGCTGAACCATGTTTACCGGGCTTTGACTTTGTTATGTCGACAATGCGGCAGGGTTCATTGTCGATTATCATGTAACCGCCTACACGTAAACTTCCAACATCTATTGGTCTCGTCATGGGCGCACCAACTCTGTTTCTGTTGAATGCATTTTGAACAACATCCATATATAGCTTAAGGTAGCGCTATTTAGCTGAATGGTGAAAAATTGTTCAAGAGTGTCGGACTGGTCGCTCGCTACGACAAAAAGCAAGCATTGAAACTCACGGAAACCCTCTCCGAGTACTTGGAAGGCAAAAACCTTGAAGTCTTTGTTGAAGACTCTCTGCGCGGCAAAGTCAAAACCAAGGCAAAAACAGTTGCATTGAAAAATATGAAAACCGACTTCATAATCACCATTGGGGGTGACGGAACCATACTACGAACATGCGTTGCACTCCCAAAGCCCGAATCGCCAATACTCGCGATAAACATGGGTGTCCGTGGCTTCCTAACGGAAGTCGAGCCAAGAGACGCGTATGCAGCCGTGGACAAGTGCCTGAAAGAAGACTTCCGAGTTGAAAAATGCTGCAAACTCGCTGTGTCCACGGGTGAGGGAGGCGTTCCCGACGCACTCAATGACGTTGTGGTGTCCGCTGGAGAGCCATCAAAGATATTGTACACGCAGATCTTCAAAGACGAAAAACCCGTTCTGAAGTGTCAGGCGGATGGATTGATACTGGGCACACAAACGGGATCGACGGGGTATTCACTCTCTGCAGGAGGACCAGTCTTAGACTTAGATGTTGACGCGTTTGTATTGACCCCCATCTGCTCCCTGACCGTGTTCAGGTCAGTAGTCTTTCCTGCAGACTCAAAAGTAACCATCAAGGCAGTGAGACCCAAGAGAATGCTGGTTTTGGTCGATGGGTACCATCACCAACTACTGACGAGGGAAACGCCGACCTTGACTGTGACGCGCTCAAGAAATGTGACATCTTTCATCCGGTTTGAGAATGCCTTCTACGATCGGTTGCGGAACAGGTTACTTTTCAAGGGCATGGGATGAAACATCAAAGAAAAGAACTCGCTTGAGCGAGTAGTTGTTCTTGACACCTCTGCCTTTCTCGCAGGCTTCAACCCATTTTCTGTGAATGAAAAGCAAGTCACGACACCCAAAGTCCAAGAGGAAATCCGGTCAAACTGCATGATACAAATGCGGTTCCAAACTGCAGTGGACAGTGGGAGACTCACGGTGAGAGACCCTTCAGAAGGGTCCATGAGAAGTATCGAAGCCTCAGCAATCTCGGTGGGAGACACGTTCTTCTTGTCGGAGACCGACAAACAAGTACTGGCATTAGCTTTAGAAATCAAAGCCTCAGGGCGCGATCCCCAAATAATAACAGATGACTATTCGATTCAAAACGTTGCCACAAAACTCGGCATGGAGTTTGCCTCTCTTGCAACCTTCGGAATTCGTCGGCTGCTTGAATGGATGAGATACTGTCCTGCATGCCACAGAGAATACCCCGCTGATTGCCCGTCCACTCAATGCACTGTTTGTGGTACAGAACTCAAACGGAAACCTCGAAAGAAGCTAAGAACTCTGAAACAATGAGTTCCACTTGCGAGAAGAAACTGAATAGACCAAAAGATAAAATAGACAATCGCATCTTGCGAAGCCCGCAAACAAAAACACGGATCTGCTGCGTAGAGCGGTCAAAGAGTAGTTCTACAAGGATTAGATGAACAACGCAGTTATTTCTCTGAGCACTGGAGAGACAGGAGTGAAAGCAGCTATAATCTTTGCCCTGAGAACAAGGGAAGTTATCGCTAAACCACGTGATTTCTGAAGGAATAAATCAAGTTTCTTTTGAAACTTCTGCAATCACATCTTCAACAATGTCGAGCGCTACATCAAGCGTCTCTCGGTTGATTGTAAGAGGGGGAGACATGTGTAGAGTTGAGGCGCCACAGGTCACTAGCGCAACACCTCGTTTCCAGGAACGGGTCATTACATCTGTGGCTTTTCTTGATGCAGGTTTCTTGCTCTCTTTGTCCTCTATCAGTTCCACGCCGACCATCAATCCTTTCCCTCGGACGTCACCGATGAGCTCACATTCTTCTCCGAATGCACTAAGGCGTTTCAGAAGGTAGTCACCTTGTTTTTTCGCATTTTCAAGAAGCTTCTCTTCCTTAATCACATCGATGACCGCAATTGCTGCTGAACACGATAAAGGATTTCCTCCGAAGGTGCTCGCGTGAGACCCCGCAGTCCAATCCATGATATTGGCTTTTGCCACCGTTGCACCTAAGGGCAACCCCGAAGCTAGTGCCTTCGCGCAACAAATTATGTCTGGTTCAACCCCCCAGTGTTCTATGGCAAACCACTTGCCAGTCCTGCCTACGCCGCTTTGAACCTCATCGTCAATCAGCAAGAGACCGAATTTGTCAGCTAATCTTTTGAGCCTCGGGAAATATTCAGGGGGAGGCAATACACAGCCGCCCTCGCCTTGGATGGGTTCGAATACGATTGCCGCTAGGTCCTCAGCAGAGACATATTTCTGAAGCACGAACTCTTCAATGAAGTCTACGCACCAGCAATGGCACTCAGGATGTCCAAGTTTGAAAGGGCACCGATAGCAATAGGGGAATGGCACGTGAACTACACCAGGCATCAAAGGAATGAAATGGCGTCTTTGAACTGGTTTGCTCGCTGTTATTGACAAAGCGCCGACCGTTCGCCCGTGGAAGGCTCCGACGAACCCCAGCAGCAACTGTTTGCGCGTGTGCCATTTTGCCAGCTTAACAGCAGCCTCAATAGCCTCTGTGCCGCTGTTGCCGAAGTATGTTTTCTTTTCGAATGCTCCAGGGGTAATCTCCGCGAGCTTTTCCGCGAGCTGGATCACTTCCCTGTAGTAGAAACCCGCATTGGAATAATGAAGAAAACGATTGCACTGATTCGTTATGGCACTGACTATCTTCGGATGGTTGTGACCAACGTTCATGCATGCAGCGCCAGCATTGAAATCAATGTATTCATTACCGTCAACGTCTCTGACTATGCAATCTTGAGCGGATTCAACGACAAGTGGGTAGTAACGCTCATACGATGGTGAGAGTGACTGCTCGTCTTTTTCCAAGAAACTTCTCGCAACGGGACCTGGAGGAGAGACAACAATCCTCGGATAAGTTGCCATTTGCTACGCCAATCCAAGAATGGAGTCTACACGAGGAAGCAATATTAAGATTGTTGAAGCGCAAAAGATCCTATAGAACAGCAAGGTACATGACTAGCAAGAAACCCTCAACTGCAAAAATAGGCACCACCACTTGTTTTGCTTTCTGAAGCGCAAGGTCTACAAGTGTAGACAATGAATGTATCCGCGATTTGCCGATCACTCGAACCTTAGGAACAACAAGGCTCAAACATCCTGCTTTACAAGGTTCCAGGTTCCCAAAGGCTTTTGTTGCAGCTTCCTTCAGATATTTAACAAGCAAATCATGGTCCATTGCCTCTCCCACGGGGTGGTAGCCACGCCTACCCAGAACCACAGCGCTTACTGCGTGTGTATCTGTTGTGAAGATTTCAGCCTTCTCAAAACCAATTTCAGCGAAAACCGAAAGGAGCTTCTCTCTCAACCCTGAGACAAGATTATTGCCATCGATGATAACGTAGACAGCCTCTTGTTGAGCCACTCTAACCGCGATCGCAGTAATTCCGCCTTGACCCATCCCATCTGCCAAGCTAAATTCTCGAGGATAAACCGTGGCTGCGCCAACTTGAAAAGGTTGCAGGGCAGTCGACGCTGCTGTGTCTAGCGCTCTTGAAGCCACATCCCGCAGGGCTTCGAGAGGGACGTCTTCTAATGGATCGTTTGTCAAACTGTTGTGAGTGTTGACAATAACTGCTGAATCCAAACCTACCTTTCTTGCTTGTTCTCTGACAATTGTCGATAGTTCTTGTGGCAAATCCTCGGTTGTCTTCGGAGCGAGAGTAAAAGAAAGGAAAGCAGTCTTCCCGAAGACTTGGCAATTCGCAGTTGCAGTATCGTTACTAACCTGGAAAAAGGGCGTAGCGCCTTCAACAAAAGTCACTGATTGGGCAGAAGCCAACACTGCAGTAACAATCTTCTGGTTCTGTTTCTGCGAGGCCAGATCAAGTTCATGACCTAGAATCCCAAGAGGAACACAAGCTTCGCCGCCATATTCTCTTTCAAATTCGCTTTTCAGCAAAGACGGAAGGAGACTGCTGCCTATGTTTTTGAACGGCCCCGGATGGACCGTGGGAACTATTATTGTGGCTTTAGGCTTAGTGGAGGCAAATTCCAGAAATGAGACCTTAATATCCTCATCCTCGCCAAGATTCTCCAGATGTTTTTCGATTGGCTCATTGAGACCGACTACCCAGTTCTGCATAAATGCTTTGAATAGCTTCATAGAAGGAATTCCGTAAGTTTTTCTCCCTTGGCGATCAATCATGGAGACAAACAAGTTGGCAGAAACCAAACATAGGAAGGGCGAGAGTATCAAGAAAGGCAAAACTTGAATGGGTATTGAAGTACTGATGCTGCCCCAAGAGAACAAGAAGGGCATGATGCAGGGTAAAGGCTGTAACAGAGAAGCTGCTATGCTCCGCGGCAAACCAACAGACGAAGCGGAGAAGAAGACTACTGCACGGAGGGTTGTCACGGCGCAAAATCCAAGAAGGCATAGTTTGATCCAAAGCCAAAAGCCGAACATCGCACTTAGGACCACGCCTATGACAATGAAGGATAACCACAAGATCCAGCAAAATAGCGAGAGCGCTACTGTTCTCCGAATTACAAAAATGGGATCTTGCTTTAACACAAAATGACTGACCAAAAAATCAGAAAAGAGGGTGAGGGCAAAAAGAGAAACGCCTACGGCTAGACTGCAAGCCAGTCCGTTTGCCAGCCGAAAGAGGGGGAAAGTTGAAAGCCCTACGAAACAGATGCAAACCACGGACAATATGGTTAGAGCTCTCTTGAAAGTTGGAAGAAAAAACAGCGACGAATAGTGTTTCGATGCACCTTCTATAGACTTGTTGAGTGATTGACTACTCGCCACGTTTGCCATCTCGACAGGTTTCTCTATGACGTCGCGAGCGGCTATTAAAGTCTCTCCAATTCGAGAAAGCGGCAGCTGCAACCTACAAAACAGAGAAGGGGTAAACTCAAGCGGGAGAATCTGGATTTTGGCATCAATTTAACAAAACAACAAGCGAAGCAGACAACAAGGAAACGGTTTTTCCATCAAAACGCTGGTCTCGAAAGGGGCAACTGTTTTATTGGTGGAGAGCAATCTAGTATAATTCTGCGAACTCTATGCCAGAGCCAGACTTGCCCATTTCTATATTCCATATGCTCGAGAAGAATGTGGGCAAGAAGATAAGAGTGATTCTCGATCCAGCATACGGTTTCGAAGGCAACCTTGTGGCTGTCACTCATTCGCCCGCGGGCATATGGCTTTCAGAAGCAGAGGCTATTGTGTTAAGAGCGACGATTGCTCAGCCTATTCCTCAGGTTGCCAGCAGGCAAGAAATGAGTGAGATCTTTCTGCACTTGAATTCTGTTCAGAGAATAGAGGTCTTGCATGCGCCTCGGCGTTAAGAGGGAAAGAAGACTTTCGCCAAGATAGATACGACGACGAGCGAAACAGCTAGCACCATAAGCAGCTCAGGTCTGATCTTGACTCCTTCGGTTTCCTCTTCGAAGAACCTCAGCAATCCTGCACTTGCAGCAGGCATCGGACCGCTTTCTTTTTTCTTCTTGCTCACGGGAGTCTACCTAGCTCAGGTTAGCGTTATTCGCTATGGTTTTCGGTATTATTAATGTTGCGCCCCAACGCTTAACTTGCTGCCGTAACATACTGAGACGGACCTGGTTGTTGCTATGCAAATATCTGAATTTCAGGAGATGATGAGGTCGTTGTATCTTCAAAGAGACTTGGAACGCGGAGCTAAAGGAAATTACGACTGGCTAGTGGATGAAGTTGGAGAATTAGGAGAAGCACTCGACAGCAACAACATGGAGGCAGTACAGGAAGAGCTCGCAGACGTCTTAGCCTGGCTCGCATCATTGGCCAACACGATCGGAGTTAACCTTGAGACGACAGCACTTGAGAAATACAAGCATAAATGCCCAAAGTGCGGGCACTGTCCTTGTGGATGCAGCTTTTAGAGTACTAGGCGCCTTTGTCCGATACCTGTGAGGATCCAAGAGTAGGGTTTCTTCCCTGCCCGAGTTACAGACCCCTCAGCTTCCAACAGTCGTAGATGATGAAGAATGACACCGTATGACTGAGAGGTTTCTTCTGAGATGGCTCTTATGCCGAAAGGACCACGATCGAGAACATCGAGTATTTTGGTTCTAGCTAAAACCCCGTTCCTAACGTTTTTGATCTGCTGCAAGTACGCTTTAGGGTGATGACTTTCCTTGGGCATCCTTAACCAACTACAAGTACTACTTCAAGTTGAAAAGCTTTAGTACTTAGCTGAAGGCCATAAGGCTGATCTGCTTTGGTTTCTTGTTGTCAAACATTGATGCGATTTCAGACCTTATCAGAGTCAATCGCTGAGTGTAGTAGGGTGGCAAATCATAGTCATTAATCAAATGTTGAGCAGCATCAAGGTATTTCTCAATTCCGCCGCGATAGACTGTGAGTGTTAGGGAGCCGCCACAGAAGGAGCACTTCCCGCGGAGAGGCAACCGACGGAAAGATTTGTTGCACGATTTGCATCTGAAACTTTGGGTTGAGAACGCTCGCAAGTTCCCGGCTATATCACGTAGAAAGTGGGTAGTCAGAACTTTTAATGCAACACGGCGAGCGTCGACAGCTTCAATTTTTTCACCGAGCGCAAGCTGCATGTTAAGCTTCTCTATCATAGACTTGAACTGTTTGTATGAACTGTGGGCGTTCCCCATGTTTATGTTAGTCACCGGTGTCGTGAAATTGAAACCCTCAAACTGAGCTTCTGTGCCAAGTCTGTGACTCACTACATCCATTATTGAGCTGACGGTTCGCGGCTCGACCTTATCCAGGGTCTTCTGGTAGAATTCTATCGGGTATGCAGAAGCAACATCCAGATCGTGAGCCTGCCGTTGCACCTCCTTGGTGTTCACGAAAGGAATAAGCAACAAGGGTGCGTCCATAATCCCCCCAATTTGAGCGGGGAGATACCTCCGTGAAAAGTTCAGAAGAGTATCCAGGGCTAGCATTAGGGTGTCCTCATCGCCGTCACAATCCCGACGTTTTGCCGAGTGCCATATCGGATGAGCATAGCAGACATCGAGGTCTGTGAAGCCAATAATGCGTCCTAGTATGCTCACACACGTATGCGGGGCTAAGCCCAGTGTGAGATGCCCCACCATCTCATCCACGCTGGAAACATTGTAGAAACTAGGAAGCTTGTAGATCTTGGTTAGGAGGTCATCAATGAAGCCAGCTACCTGGACGAAATACTCTGCTGCTTTTCTTGGAACTACAACATCCTGGATTTTCAGTTCACAAATCTGGTCAGCGTTGGCCAATGATTTCCCGTAGATGTCGTGGTCGTAGCCTAAACGAGTGAGGACCCCAACATCCACACCAATCTCTCTCGGCTTAAAGTGGCTCAAAGGAGCATTGGTAACATCAAATCTGATTGTGCCATCTTTGTAGACAGACAAATCATACTTTGCGCGTAAAACTCCCTTTTCAAGGATCTCTGGGGTCTTATCCTCATTTGTTAGACCCTTGACGCCTTTCAAACGCTTGGGCGTGGGCGCACCCAGAGAACGGCAAGCACCTTCCAGCAGTTCCTTGAAGTTCACAGCCTGCCGCTGGTAGGGCACGGGAGCAGCTTTGCACACTGAGCAACTGTTCTCCTTAAGGGATTTCCCACAAACCGGACAACTTTTCTCAACTTGGGTCTCGCAGCCGCAATCAGGGCATAAAACTCTAATCATATACGATTTGCACACTGGACATTTTCGCTTGGCTACGTCAATGAACACGGGTCCTTTCCTTGAAGCCTCAACGATATCGCGGTGAGAGCCTCCAGCCAAGCTGACGGGATAGAGAACGTGCACCATGGGTTTCATCTCGCGCCTCTTGGCTTTTTCCGGTCTGCCCATACGTGCACCAACGAACGTGGGGGCTTTTTCCCGAATCTCCACCCCTGAAAGAGAGCTTACTGTCTTCAGAACCTGTCCGTCTGCTTGATTTGCAGTTCTCGAAGTCTTGTAACCAAGCGAAAAGGTAAGAGCAATAGCATCATCGTTTTCGAGTACTATTCGATCGTTGGACACTCTGTGTGGAGCAAGAACGTTTCTCAAAGACTGCACTACTTTTGCCTCGTAGGGACCGTCTATCTTGGAGGCGCAAGAATCTTCGAGGGTGACCTCTGAACTGCTTAACCATTCTTTAAGGTGGAGAACGTCAGTCTCGGAAGATAAGCCGGACCAGAAGAAGGTGAATTTCGGATGCAAGGGTACATGCAAGCACTGGGATAGGGAGATGGCTTCTCGCGGACTGGGCAATTCTACGAATGGAGAACCCAACAGTGCTAATAGTCTTGTTTCCGTCAGCTTGGCTGCTTCTGAGGCTTTCTTTAGATTTCCATCAAAATGTTCAGTTATTTCCTTCTTGAGATCCTCAACCCACCATTCTTCCACGTATGGTGAAGGAGAAAGGGGTTTGCTCGTGTAGAGAAAATCTCCAAAGCTTATCAGAAGGTCGCCCAAGAAGAGTATCTTTTCAATTTTGCCCTTTACTTGACCGAAGGTCTCGAGCGTTACGCGCGTGACAGAGCCATCTTTCAACAAGACAACAGGAGGTTCCAGTGAGTCCACCGGGACAGTTACTCCGCCTTTTCCAGGAAGTTCGATGCGGACCTGAGTTCCAGCAGCAAGAAAGTTTTCTAGAACTAGCATTGTTGCGGGATGAATGCCCACCGCGGAAAGCCCTGTGTTGCGCGATCTGCCGTACCTCAACCTAAAGCCGCCTCGCCTCGAGGGAAAACAGAAAATGGGTCTACCGGCTATCACGTCATCCATGAATCCAGCTGATTTCTTTTCTGATTTCTTGCGGAATTCTCTTAGCCAGTCCCACCCTTGGAAACCAAGCTTCTCTATTATTACGAGGACTTTTGGAGCCCGTCCTACGATCCCATCGTTGACAACGCGGAGGGCGCCGCCTCTTACGCGATTGGTCTCCACTCTCTGGAGGTTTCTGAAAGAAGAAACCTCCACTGGATCAGACTCCGTGCCCGTTACCTCTACTGGAAGCCAGTTGAGTGCTTTTTTCAGTTCTTCGTCAGGAATGTGGTATTGAAAGCGTCCAACTGAACGTTCATACAACCGAAGCTCTTCTACAAAACGTGAAATTTCTTCAGTTGTGACTTTGTAGCGATCAAGTCCTAGCAATCGGCGCACGAAATCCCCTACAACCAGCGTTAGAGCTTGGTCCGTGCCCCCCGCCGACCGTATCGGACCTGCAAAGTATATTGCCAGATAGCGTGTCTTGTCAAGGTTCAGTTTGATTTTTACTTTTGAGACCCCTTGTATGGGAGCAGCAGTTAGACCCTCCGTAAAAATTGCCAGAGCAGTTCTGATTGCTTGCTCCGCCGCGGCTTCTGGTTCTAAATGCCCAAACTTGCCGTAGACGATTTCCTCAGCAACCTTGAAGGCAATCTCTTCCCTCTGAAGTTTGGTTGATAATTCGCGGATGCTTAAAGCAACGCCTTTCGGTCCCACCAATCCTTCAACAAGGTCAGCTATGTCTTTTGCGACCGTGCATTCAGTACTCAGACAAGGGTCAAAACCCACCGATCTAGCCCTTTCACTAACTGCGTAAAGCTCTTTCAGTCTCAGCTCTAGATCTTGAACGTAGGCTTGGTAGCTAGAGCTGATGTTGTAGGTCACGCTGGGATTTCCTCGTAGTTAGTCTACCAGCGACAGCGCCTCTATTTTGCCTTGCTGACAGAAAAACCGAAAAAGCTGACTGCGCCAGATTTTGGTTGGACGGATTGGACTCAAGCTTTGATGTACTATGTTTTTGACTTTTTTATGCCTTCAATTATCTCTGAGACTCGCTGATTTACATCAGTTCCTTCAACGACGTTACCAGTAACTACCACATCAGCGCCAGCAGAAGATGCTGCCAACGCCGCCTCTTTGGTTCTTATCCCACCACCAACCACGAGAGGAACGCTCACGTACCGTTTTACAGCTTGGATCATCTCAGGTGGAACAGGGGATTTTGCCCCTGAGCCTCCTTCAAGATAGATGAAGTGCATACCCAGGTATTGCCCTGCTAGAGCATGAGCCGCGGCAAGCTCGGGTTTGTCATAAGGCACGGGAATGGCTTTGCCAACAACACCCGCGGTTCCACCGTCGCCCACAATAACATATCCCATGGATATCGGTTCTAATCCGTATTTCTTAATCAGTGGAGCGCCCAAAATCTGCGCGCCTATGATGAAGTAAGGATCAACAGAATTCATTAGAGACATGAACCAAATGGCGTCCGCGTAGCAGCTGATTCCAGAAATGTTGTTCGGGAAAAGAATTGTTGGAATTTGGACTGTCGCCTTTATTGCCTTTACAACGTCGTCAAGATGACTCTGAGAGACGAATGTTGAGCCTCCAATCATTATTGCTGATGTTCCGCTCGCATTTGCAGCTCCTGCTATTTCAGACGCTTGCGCAGGTGTTACTTTTTCAGGATCAATGAGAGTTACATGGATTGATCCCGAGGCCTTTATGCTTTCGAGCAAGTATTCTTCCACGTGACCAACCATTAGAAGACCGCCTGCTAGATGTTTTCAGTGCTTGTTGAAGGAGCCCGTTTTGAAGAGCCGTAGATTCTGTCTGTAAACATGCAGTAGACGTCAACTTCCCCCTGAGCAGACTTTATGGGCAATTCTTCCTTAAGCCCACAGCTACTGCATCCTGCGACCGCACGATTCTCCTCTCTGAAAATCTCAACTCGAACGGTTTCCTTCCCGCATCTGGGACAAGAGAAAAACTTTGGCAATCGCTTCTTTGGAATATGAACAACTTTGCGTCTTCTTCTACCCATCAAACAGCCTTCTGGGAAGCAATTTACGTAGATTGGCTATTTATATCTGTCCTCAAATAGTTGCCTACTGCGGTGAGCCCGCATAGACAGGTGAAATAGTTGAAACTGGACCCCTCTGTCTTGGAAATGGACCTCGTTGAAACAAGCAGAAGAGTGACAAGGTTCATCAAGGAATATGTCGAGAACTCTGGAACCGAAGGCGTAGTCATAGGACTGTCAGGAGGAGTAGATAGCAGCACAATCGCTGCTCTTACGAGCCGAGCAATCGGCGGCGACAAAGTATTGGGATTAATGCTCCCTGAAGAAGAAACACGCTGCCAAGAGGATATTGATGACGCATTCAAGGTGGCTAATCAGTTCGGCCTGAAGACCCAGCTATGTGATGTCACACCGGTTCTGTGGAGTCTCTACAAAGCCATACCTATTTTTGACCAGTCGGACAGACTCTGCAAAGGGAACTTGAAAGCGCGAATCAGGATGGTCTATCTCTATTACTACGCTAACAAACTGAACAGAATAGTCTGTGGAAGCTCAGACAAATCCGAAACGATGATTGGCTACTTCACCAAATGGGGAGACGGCGCTGCGGACATATATCCAATAATAGATCTGTACAAAACGCAAGTCCGCAGAATCGCGGCATACCTCGGCTTACCCAAGGAACTAACTGAAAAACCCGCCACCCCTTCGTTGTGGCCAAAACAATTGGCAGAAGCTGAACTTGGCGTCCACTATGAGATTCTAGACTTAGTACTCTATGGCTTAGAGATGTTTATGGACACTGAGGAAATAGCAAGACAGCTGAACATTCAAGAAGAGGTCGTTGATAGAATCAAGGCTAGGTGGCTTTCTTCGGAGCACAAGAGGGGGGTTCTCTTGGGACCAAAACTCGGGTATCGAACGGTCGGCGCTGATTTTAGACTTCCAAGAGAGATGTATTGAAAGTTGAGGAAGGAAACCAGAGTGAAGAACAGCGTTAAACTAGCTCTTGCGCAAATGAGTAGCAAGCGCGGAGATAAGCAAGAAAACCTTCAGAGAATGGAAAAGATGATTTCAGAGTCAAAAGACCTGTCGGCAGAACTCGTGATTTTTCCAGAGCTTTGCGTGACAGGGTACACCAACAAAGATCAAGTCTATGAGCTTGCAGAAACAGTCCCCGGTCCGACGACAGAAAAAATGGAAATACTGGCCCGCCAGAAAAACTTGCACGTGATTTTCGGAATCCCCGAGATAAGCGCAAAGACCAAGGGAACGCTCTACAACACAGCCGTCTTCATCGGACCAGATGGCTTAATCGGCAAATATCGCAAAATGGCGCTTCCAACCCACAGTGTTTTTGAGGAAAAGAGATATTTCCGGTTGGGATACGAAGCCGCTGCTTTCAGCACGCGTTTGGGAAATGTGGGTTTGTGTATCTGTTACGATCTCTTCTTCCCGGAGGCAATCCGGTTAACTCGGTTGAAAGGGGCTCAACTCATAGTCTGCATATCCGCCTCACCAGCCGTACGAAAGGAATACTTCGAAATCCTCACTGCAGCCAGGGCAATAGAGAACACTGCCTATCTGGCGTATGTTAATCTGGTCGGGGTGGAAGAGGGTCTCCAATTCTGGGGAGGAAGCAGATTGGTGAGCCCCACTGGAAAAGTACTCGCGAAGGCGAAATATGACGAGCCAGACCTCGTGCTTTGCGATGTTGACTTCGGGGATTTACGACCCGCAGAAGCTTTCATTCCAACACTTAGAGATCTCCGTCCTGAACTCTTCGATCAGTTGAAAAAGGAAGCTGAAAATATCTAAGGGGTTAGCATCACCAATCCCCGGTTAAAATATGCCCACAAACAGGAATTAACCACACACAGATCACAACAAGATCACATCTGCTGTGATGCTCAAGAAACAAAGGAATCACACGTGATTCGAATGTGACAATCATCGTCACAGCCAGTAAAGAACGGCTTTCCACGGTAGCAGAATGGAGCTTGGGAAAAGCAGGAGTGATCTGTGAACGCCAAGCCACCTTCGTGTAATAAGCTCAACTGAGAAACAGAGCCACCTCTCAGCAGAATGTTACTGAGTAAAGCTTGAGCACTATCCGATCTATAAGCTGAGAGCAATAGGGAGCAAAAACAGCCTCAAAATACCTTAAAGCTGATAGAAACAATTCAAAAGCCAAATTAATCCCATATGCGCGATTAAATATGCTAATAACGCCCCAATGAGGCGGAACACCCATCAAATGGTCGCCGGGTTTCAATATTGTGCCGCTCGAATGCAACCAAAAAGACTTAAGAACGGCACCGGTATACGAAAGCGTATCCATTCAGCATTAATGCGGAGCGGACATCTTGAAACTAAAAGAAGGCGTCCAAGCGTGGCTAAATAGTGCACTCTCAGACCCCATAGTAAAAATACTCGCCAAAAACAGTCAATTGACAAAAACACAGCTTGAAACACTGCTAATAGACATTTTAGCCGAAAATTTATCAGGCAAACAGCTTATATACGACGAAAAAGCCAGATTAAGGCTAACTAAGGCTAAAATAAGCCGTGGATCGTTCAATAGGACCCTAAAACAGTCTAAAGAAAACGTAATTAAATCAGTATACACCGTCTTGCTATTGGGTTACTTGGGAGTGTTTGAGAGCACAACTCTTGACCCTTACCTCGAAATCGCGAACAAACTGCGCGATTACGTTGAAGCACACTATAGCACCCCAAGTGGACAAGAAGCCGAAGATCATCAAAAAGTCATCGAATTAATCCGAGAAGAGCTCGAAACGAGCCTCAAACACCTTGCAGCAGGCTCAAAAGAGTAGTGTGACGTCACAAATCACGAAGGTGCAGCAGGAAAACTGCCTAAGGGACCCAAGGAACCCCTGGCAAAATAAGCAAGAATTGGAGGTTTGGTCAGAAATAAAGGACAAATCAGCCGATTTTTCAGCGGCCTCCAAGAAGAACGTCTTGTGATTGGCGAGGGAGTAATCCGTGATGTGTGACGTCATGACACGCCGTTCCTATTTACCATAACGCTTAAATGCCTATGGAGCAAACTGTGATGTGTGACCCAGATCACAAAGATCACAACAGGGTCACAGAAGTGAAACAAGTGTTTGAATGGATCATAGGTCTTGCTGCAATACTACTCACGGCTACCGTCGTGGCAACTGTGGAGTATTCTAGACAGCTACGTCGAGCTAAGGCGGAGTACGAAAAATCAAAGGGTCTAGTTGAGGACATCGTCCTCAGTTTCAATCGAGAGCTTAGAAGAACCTCCGAGAAGATTGAGATTATGGGTTACAAGATTGAGGGTAACGCTGGCAAGATCGATTCCACACTGAAAAGAGCGGTAGAAGTTGAGAAGAGAATCGCACCCCTCGAAACCCAAGTGACTGAAAACCCAAAGCAGGACCAAAACATCTCCATCGTGCTGGGAGACATCTCTGCGAAAGTCAGAGACTTCGAATCGACTCAAGAAACACTGAGAGAACAGGTAGCGACGTTAGCCAGCCAGTTGGAGAAACTATCAACTTCACCTGAGATTAAGAGTGCCCTAGTCATTCCGATCAGAAGAGACAAAGCGCTGGCCACTCTCACCGATACCGAAATAGTAGTGTTAGAGACGCTCTCTGCAGAGGGTTCGAAAACTGCTCCTGAGATTAAAGATAGAGTCAAGCTAAGCCGCGAACATACAGCCAGAGTAATGAAGAAGCTCTACGAAGAAGGTTACGTTGAGAGGGAGACCGGAAAGATTCCTTTTAGGTATAGCGTGAAGAAAGAAATGGAACAACTACTGAAAAAGCCAGAGGCTAACCAAAACTAACCAAATGACATTGCGGTTTGATCCCGAAGCGTCCTGAGGCGGTTATCCATCTTGTCAAGAGGCGGAGAGTCAAGTCCGTAGTCGCTGTGCCCACGTTTCTTCAGATACTCAGGATAGTGCACCACCTTCACTGGAACTGCAAACTTCATCTTCGGTTCCGAAATGAGCAAAGCCTCCCCCACATCAAGCATCTTGATCTCGGTCTCGCTGTACTCCATAAAAGGAGTATTCTCGGTTAGGTAGATTCTGTCTTTCTTCAATTCAGTTTTCATGATGACTTTGGTCCAGAGTTCTGCAAAAACATCAAAGTTAATTCTAGATGGTCGCGGAGTGACTGCGTTAAGCCCCACCCGGTACTTTCGATAGGTGAGTGCAATGTCAGAGAATATTGTTCGTGGCTTGTTGGGGTCAAGAAACTCGTGCGCTTCCTCGAGTGTGATAAGGAGTGTGGGTAGCTTCTGCCAATCCTCGTAGGATTGCTCCCACGTCCGTTTGTAGTGTTCAGCAATAATTGAGGTCGAGAGGCAGACAATTCGGTTTTGGTCTTCGGAACGCAGTCCTGAGATATCGACCAGACACGTAATGCCTCTGCAGATGTTGTCGCGAAGGCTCTCAACAAAAGTGTAATTCGAGGTTGGAAATACGTCTGCAGGCAAAGAGGCGAGTTTCTGCATCAGGGCTTCAACAACTGACTTCTGGGCTCTTATCTCAACTGTTCCGCTCGCACGGTAGCTTTCGCGGGCTCTTTCAACCCACGTTGCGCCTAGTTGCCTGTACAATGCCCATGCTAGTCTCCTCTGCGGGGGCTGGATATCTGGAAAGAGAGTGTCGAGTCTTCCAGGTGTTATAGTATGTAATCCTACCGAGAGCTTGCCGTCTCTCTGTGAGTAGTACTGTACTTTGGTGTGGAAAAGCGGGTGATCTTTTAGCCCTTGCTGGGGAGTTATTTCCTTCCCTTCTAGAAGTTGCCCCGCGAAATCGAAAATCAGAGCGACAGCCTTGGGGCTTTGATCAATTATTTGTGCGTTAAGAATAAGTTCTGTATTGGTTTTGCCCGAGCCAGTCATTCCAAACATGCCCATCATGCGTGGTACTGCTTCAATGTTGATCCCGACAGAGCCCAAGAGCTGATCTTCAGAACGCAAGCGACCGATTTCGATATCCCCGGATAGTTTAAGAATGGTACAGTCTTCTTGGTTGGCAGTGAATACTTTGTCTCTGTAGTTCGGATTGAATGTGGGAGATCGAACCCTTCCAAGTCTCTTCTCGAGAAAGAGCATGGCATCGACGTTTCTGTAGGCAGAATAGGGACCAAACGCCTCCTTGCCTTCAGCTTCCCGTAGTTGTTCTACGAGATCAAGTGTGGAGCTGCTTTCAGAGTTGACAACCCTAGCGTAGAAGATTCGTTCATCTGACTCGATTCGGACTATTTGACCAAATGATAGGCATGTCTCTTTGTTGACCAGGAAGGAAACAGAGTCCGCCGCCGATTTGCACACGAATCCAATGGGGTTAGTATTGTTCATTCCATCTTTCCCTCTGGAAAGCACGCTTGACCCCGTGAAGCTCGTCACCAAAACTACTGCATTTTTCTTCCCTGCGTAGGCTTTCAAGCAGATTAGCATTCTTCAGCCTCTCTTCAATTATGTCATGATAGGTGAGAAGCATCGAATCAGAAGGAGCAGAGAAATCATGAGCTAGATAGAGGCAAATGGGATAGCCGATGCACCGAGGATCCTCAGATATGCTTGTAAGCGGAGACAACAGATCGCTTAGTTCGCGTGTGGTTAGATAATCCATCACATCACACCTGAAAACATGACTACTCTCTTCGCAGAGTTTAACAATGGTTATGTCGCCATATAGGCTCTTATCCTTGTCGGCCTTTCTGACCGGGTAATACACCCATATGCCCCATGGAGAAAGTGCAGAGGCGCTTGAAACGAAATCTCTCCCCTTGTCATCGTGAAGCGAGGGCGAGTTCTTGGACACGGCAACAAGATTCAGTCCAATCTTCTCACATTGTTCGTACAACGAGACACGAAACTTCCTCTCTCCCCCAAAGTATCCTCCTCCATCCAGCAGCAAGTAGTCATTTGCGGGATCAGGATACTCGTAGTAAGCAGACTTGTTTTTGTCGAGCAAGAGTTCTAGAGCAACTTGACTCTCAAGTTCGATTCGGACATCTGTCAAGAAGTTACTACGAGTATAGGAGTCTCCGACAACGGTACAGATTCGTTCCTCGAAACCCCAGTTTACGTCTCTATTTCGGACGACGACAAAGGAAGGGCGCATTAGATAAATTCCCCAGTTGTTGGCTCGTTTTAGGGTACGAGTCGAGCAATCAACAGCCAAAAAACTCCCGGAGGATTCGCTCATTCTACGAAGGGGTCTTATGAGAGAAGCGTCGGGTCTGACCCTTGTCAATGGTTCTTCCTTGAACTCAGATCCGCCGGAGACCCTGCCCTTGTCCACATAGGTTCTCAGCCTGGTTTCCATCTCTGCAAAGTCCATCTCAACATTGGAGTTCAATAATTCTGCTGCCCCGTAAAGGATCTGACAAAGAGAGAATAGCGCGACTAGTTATAACAATTTTACGTTTTGCTGGAACGTTGCTTGAAGTAAACCAAGACAAATTGCTGACACTTTTATCAACCAGCTACTTATTCTGTTGTTTGATCTTTGCGAGAGGTATGCTTGGCGCCAGTTTGTACTTTAGGTTGTTGCCCTCTCCAACTCTGGTTAACCAGCCCTTGCCCGACATACGAGATAGGTAAGTTGAAACAGTGCTCAATGTCACTGGCTCTTTGAGCTCTTGTTCGTAAGCCGTTTGAACATCCCGAGACGAGAACCATATTAGTGGAAAATTCTTCTGGACAAGCGATCGAACCTTCTCAATTCTAGAGGGATTGACCACACCTATCGACTGCCCAGCGCTCTGGGTTGCGCTGTCATTCGGCATCCCTCCAAGCAGCTCAACCAGATCTAGGAGGCGAAGAGCCTTGTCCCTAGTGATTTGACCTTCGAAGGCGACAGTATACTTGTTGCCTTCGCTATCGAAGAGCTCTACGCGCATTTTCTTGGCCGGCATTGTATGAGCAACCGGAAAGATGTTCACAGGCTTTACACTTCACAATTTATAGCTGTTATGGTGAAGTAGCAAAGAGTGAAACAGCCCCACAAGGGCGAAATAAGGAAAACAGCCAAGAATTGCAGAGTTTATGGTATTACAACCTTCACAAGGTTGTGAAACTGAGAAATCCCAAGGAGTCTGCCTTAATCAGGTATCTCCAGTAGAAGCGTTGGGGTGCCATATTCACAAGAAAAAGACAGAAACAGCAAAATAACAGGCAAAAGGACGAAGTTAAAGGCACACCTCTAATACAATTTCACAGGGTATTCACAAAATGTGAATCGAAATCCAGTTCCTGCTGTGCAGAGGATCACAGCCTTTTTAGGGGCAGCAGAGACTTGATGCCATTTTGGAAGAAACATGAAAATTCCTTGATGAAAACGGGTTTCTTGCAGGGGCAACGGTATTTGGACCGCCCCCCCTGCATTTCCTCTGCAGTTTTTGGGAACGGAACCAAGCTAAAGTTGGTCAAAAATTTTTGATAGTTTGGGTCTAAAAACCTTTACAGCAATTATTAATATCTCTTTTGACTGGTTACCTATCAGAGTATATTACGTTAAGCTTAACTTTTGCCATTTTTCAGCACTGTTCCTTTAGCCAGTTCCAGTGGAAATCTCGGGGTGCGCCCATAACCTTCGCTTTCTTATTGTTGACTTTTCCTTCTGTTTTAGGATTGTTGTGCACGGCAACCATTTTTTTGTACTGCACGCTTTATCTTCTCCACACGAAATATCGGTGTTGCCTCTGCAAAAGATTGAGGGATGAACAAATCAGTAAGTCGAATATACTTGACGATGTATTCGAAAGATTCGTGAATGGCCCCAAACTCTTCAAAGACAGAGAGGTTCTGAGGCATGATTATCTACCAGACAAACTCCCTCACAGAGACGATCAAATACGTACTTTGGGCGAAGCAGTAGCACCAGTTCTCAAAGAAGCTCGGAGTTCGAACATCTTCATTTATGGGAAAAGCGGAACTGGAAAGACAGCAGTGACCAAATATGTTCTCAGCCATTTGGAGTCCAAAGCAAAAGAATACGGCGCCCAAGTCAAATTTTGCTACATTAACTGTCGCATGACAGGATCTGAGTACAGAGTCTTCGCCAGCCTCAGCTTAGGTCTGGGCTTGGCTGTTCCGTTTACGGGGCTGTCTGTTGGAGAAGTTTTTGATCGGTTCCGGGTAAGCCTTGAGCAAAGTCGCACGTTTCTCATAATTGCCTTGGATGAAATTGACGCGTTGGTTAAAGACCGGGGCGACGGGCTTCTCTACGAGCTCACGCGAATAAACGAGACTCTCAGTAAGAGCCGAGTTTCACTCATAGGCATATCAAATGACTTGAGGCTGAAAGAGTTTCTTGATCCTCGGGTCCTAAGCTCACTGAGCGAAGAAGAAATAGTATTCAGGCCTTATGATGCAAGTGAACTGCGCAATATCCTTCTTGAACGTTCAAAGATTTCGTTCCGAGAGGGGTGCCTGTCCGAGTCTGCGCTGAGCATATGTTCTGCTCTTGCAGCAGCCGAGCATGGTGACGCAAGGCGAGCCCTTGATCTGCTTCGAGTGGCCGGAGAAGTTGCTGAACGCCAGGGTGCTGAAGTCATCACAGAGGATCATGTTCGAGACGCAGAGAAGCATATTGAGCATGACAGGGTTGCGGAAGCTGTCAAGAACCTGACTTTGCACTCCAAGTTGGTCGTGCTTAGCGTTTACAACCTGAACAAATCCAGCTCAACTACGGGCGAGATCTACGACGTTTATAAGGAGTCTTGCGGTGAACTGGGCGCAGGTCTCTTGACCCAGAGGCGTCTGGGAACGTTGATTAGCGAACTTGACGCGATGGGGATCCTCAACGCAAAGGTTGTAAGTATGGGACGCTACGGTCGCACGAAAAAAATAAGGCTTGAAGTTTCTCGCTCATTACTGAAAGATGTGTTTGGCAGCGATGTAAGGCTGGCGCGCTTGGTCGGATGCAAATCAAACTCTTCTTCCGTGAACTCTAGATGAGCCCAAAGCGAAAATTCTACGCGAAAGAAAGGATTGTCGTCTCAAGGGTCTGAAGGTTTACAAGTGGCACCTTTCCAGGTGTCGGAGTGATGCCCAACTTCGCCATATAGTCAGTCTGCTCCTGCCAGCCTCCAGAGTTGACAGTTAGGACTCCGCGGTGGTTGCAGTACCCCAAGACATGAATGTGACCTGCGTGGAAGATGTCAGGAACACGTTCTATTACTAGGAAATCTCGGTTCTCTGGCGAGAGCAAGGTTTTTCCGCCGTAAAGAGGTGCCAAGTGCCGACTTTGCAGAAGCAGTTTCATGGCCTTCTCAGGATAATGTGGGTCCATTCCTGGTATGTTAGCGATTATGTCATCTAGGCTCCGGCCATGATACATCAGGACTTCTACTCCATGAAGGCTAACGGTGCAGGGGTCGCCGAGAGAGTGGATCGTCCTGCTTTCTTTCAGGCAAGCCAGGAACTCCTTAGCTATTGCAGGTTGTGGAAGTGCCTTTCGAGGCGCGTCGTGATTGCCTGGCGAAATAACGACTTCAATGTATTCTGGAATTCGTTCAATCAGTCTTGAGGCAAACTTGTACTGTTTCTGTATGTCTCTGATAGCCAGTTCCTTCGCTTGGTTTGGATAAACTCCGATGCCATCGACAATGTCTCCCGCCACCAATACGTACTTCACATGGCTGGCCATCTCTTTCATCTTCTCGTTTCCGTATTTTCCGTTGATCCAGAGGATGAAGCGTTTGAACGCTTCTTTCTGGAATTTTGTGCTTCCAACGTGCATGTCGGATGTTAGAACGGCGTAAATTGGCTCGGGTGCTTTGTGTGGAATTTTTTGACCCACTTCGGGGAATATTATGTCTTCTGCTAGGAAGAGTCTGCTTCTAGTTTTCACCACTGCAAGGCACACAACTTGATCGGAAAGGAGCGTCTGGGCCTTTCTTCGAAGTTCCTCTTTGGCGTTGTGGGTAACGAGTACGGTGGCACTCGCCTCAAGGTCTTCTACCGTCAATATTATGTTTTGCTTGGACTCCCTCTTTTCGCTTATCATGCAGACAATCTTGAGTTTTGCCTTCGGTTGGGACTTGAGTGCTTCACGAATGGGTGTTGCCGATTTAACGTCTATTCTCTGCCTGAGCAATCGCTCTATTCTCTTAAACCGGTCCTGAAAGTAGTGGAGATAATCATCAAATGTTCCGTTGGAGCTGAGTTTTGTCGTGGGGTCTTCGATTACCTTTATGTCCGCTTCAACGTCTTTCGCATATGGGTGAAAAACTGCTGCGCTCTCACTGGCGTGGATTGTTTCCTCCAATGGAGGCTCCATCAGCGAGTGGGACATGGCGCCGCCATTCTCTAAGGGCGCGTTGACGGTAGCTTGGATGACCTCCTCCAGGAAGATTCTTTGAATAAACATTGGTTTTTCGGCAAGACCGTCTGCCTTCTGCAATGCCTTGTGCATTAGGCTCTGAGGGTCCTCTGTGATAAGCCCCGAGCAGAGGAATTCGAAGGCAT
The DNA here is from genome assembly GCA_964632825.1 of uncultured Candidatus Bathyarchaeia archaeon. GTDB lineage: Archaea > Thermoproteota > Bathyarchaeia > Bathyarchaeales > Bathycorpusculaceae > UBA11855. Next base: position 15,961 of record CAZWBY010000001.1, on the reverse strand, counting down.
CGCTGCTCAGTTGGTATCCTGCTGCTATCGTTGCTTCGATGGCTTTCTGCAGTTTCTCTTTCTCGACCATGGGTTGTCGCACTTTGCTTTCTGACTTGAGCTGCTACTTCTTTGCTTGTTTCTCCTAAAAAACATCTCTGCTTGCGTCTGAAGGTGAGTGGGGCATACGTCGAGGAAGAATCCAATCTCATGTTGGCGGCGTTGCCGCTGAATACAGCGTAGGAAAAATGTCTGACCGTAGCATTCATCTGTCCCTATCCCCCTCGGTAATTTCCAAAATTCTTCAGTCAGAAGAAGGTTGAGCTTAATCGTGCCACTGCAACGGGAAGTCTCGCACCCTTTCTAAAAGAAAGGGAAATACTGCTCACGGACATATTTCTGCCTGTTTCCCAGGGCGGCTGATTTATGGGTAGAGTAATTACTGAAAACGTTTTTAGACAGCACGTGCAATCCTATCTCGAGCCGGGGTGGCGGAGTGGTTATCGCGCTGGCCTCGAGATCCTCGTAGTAAGAAAAGTGGGCAAGCCAGCCAGTGGGCCTTTGGCTCGCAGGGGTTCGAGTCCCTTCCCCGGCGCCACCAACATTAATACAGTCTCTCACTAAAAACCGAAAGGTGAGAGGCTCTTCTTGCCTGTCTCTGTCCCATGTTCATGCTCGTCTTCTTCGGAGATATGATGGGCCACGTGGATTCCTAAGCCCGTGGCGGCTCCCGCTGAAAGACCGAGTAGAAGATTCGTAAGCCATGCCAGTTGGGCCCCACTGACTAGCGCAATTACTACGAGTATGTCAAAGACTATTGAGATGGCCAAGTACCCATAACACCAGGTCTTTACGCTCACGCCTCTTGGCTGATTAATGCCTATGCCCAGCAGAACGCCCAGCATTATTAGGAACCCCACTAATGCAAAGATCAAATCGAAGGACATGCCATTCACTGGATTGACTCAATGCACTGGACTTTAATAACGTGCCTGTTCAAAAGGGCACCACGCAAGCTCGCAGTTGACTGACGGCTTCGATCACCGCTAACTATTTCAGTAAACTTGTTCGTAGTATGGCTTCAGCTGGTGATTGTCTTGACTAACTTGGATGAGCGGCATTGTCATAAATGGGCACTCTTGTTGCGCGAAAGGAAAAGAAAACTTGACAGTGCCTCTGCTCTCATTCAGAACGGAGATTTCAAAGCCGCGAAATCGCTCTTTGGTGAAATCTTTTTTGGAGTCGCCGGTAAGCAGGCCGACCCTGGAATGACTGGCTCATTGCTTTGCGCGCGCGGTTTGGCCTGATGAACTGCTATCCTGCGTTATGAAAAAATCCTGCTAGAATTGACTTGTTTCAACATTGACTCTTCTTGATAAACAGACTGCATATCTTATGGGGGTTGAAGTAAAAAAGAAAACTAGGAATCCCTTAGCACAGTTAGGGTTGGATTGATGAAGCGCGAGGCTGAAGCTATTTCTTCTTCTCGGCTTTCTTCTCTTCTGTGGCTGGTTCCTCTGTCTTCGTCTCTTCTTTCTTCTCTTCCATTTCAGTAGTTATTTCTTCGATTGGTTTTGGTGGTGGGGTTGTTGCCATTGTCCAGCCTATCCATGCGCCTATCGCGAGTATCGCTACGAACGCTATTAGCACTGGTATTGCGATTAACCAGAACTGGTCAAATACGAAGTCTTTTACGAGAAAGCCGAGCCACGCGGGGAAGAAGAGGCTAACCACGTAGAATACAGCAACCAAGACACAAACGAGACAGATGACTGCACCTATTGTTTGATCTTTGCTAACCATTTTGATTCACTACTTTACAGCCATGTTTATTTGATCATTCTTTTAAAGTTTACCGTGACTTCCGATATACTGGACTCTACGTAGTTCCCATTTCCCATGTGGCTAAATACTTCTGCTGTTCAGGCGTTAATGTATCGATCTTGATTCCCATTGCCTTCAGTTTCAAGCTGGCCACTCCCTCGTCAATTTCGCGAGGGACAGCATAGACTTTAGGTGCAAGTCGCTCTGTCTTTGCAATGTGTTCGGCACAAAGTGCCTGATTCGCGAAAGACATGTCCATTACCTCGGATGGGTGTCCTTCCGCTGCAGCAAGGTTCACGAGCCTTCCTTCAGCCAGCAAAATAATCCTCTTTCCATCCTTTAGAGTGTATTCTACCAAGTTGGGTCTGAGCGTTCTCTTAGACTTCGACAAATCCTCCAGGTCCGGTATGCTAATCTCTACGTTAAAGTGACCGCTGTTCGCGATTATGGTCCCGTCCTTCATCTTTTGCATGTGCTCTTTTCTAATCACGTTTATGTCCCCCGTGGCTGTCACAAAAATGTCTCCTATTTCGGCAGCTTCAGCAATGGGCATAACGCGCAATCCGTTCATCACTGCTTCCAGTGCCCTAGTTGGTTGGACCTCTGTTACAACCACGTTTGCGCCGTGCCCTTGGGCGCGCATTGCTATACCCCTGCTGCACCATCCATAGCCACACACCACAAAGGTTTTGCCTGCAAGCAGCGAGTTGGTTGCCCTAATTACACCATCTATTGTGCTCTGTCCAGTGCCATAGCGGTTGTCGAAAAGGTATTTCGTGTAGGCATCATTAACAGCTACTATCGGGTACTTGAGGCTTCCATCTTTTTCCATTGCTCTCAAGCGAACGACTCCTGTCGTGGTCTCCTCAGTTCCGCCCTTCACGTTCTTCAACCCTTCTGTGCGTTTGCTGTGGAGCGTGCCCACGAGGTCCGCTCCGTCGTCGAGGGTTATCTCGGGTTTGTGATCCAATACTTTGTGTATGCATTTGTAATAGTCCTCAGTAGATTGCCCGCGCCATGCATAAACGTGAACACCTTCTTCTGCAAGGGCAGCTGCCACATCGTCCTGTGTGGACAACGGGTTGGACGCGCACAGCGCGACCTTCGCTCCTCCTGCAACCAATGCTTCTACTAGAACTGCGGTCTCTTTGGTTACGTGGAGACAAGCGCCAAGCACCAAACCCTTGAGTGGTTTTTCTTTGGCAAATCTGCTTTTGACTTGGTTTAGAACTGGCATGTGTGATGAAGCCCATTCAACCTGAAGAAAGCCTTGTGCTGCAAGCGAGATGTCTTTGACTAGGAATTTCTCCATGTTCAATCCTCTTTTCTTAAAGAGAGGGCTGGCTTGCTTTTTAGTTTTGCCTAATCTGTGCGTTTCCGTTGGCGGAAACGTTTAATTAAGCCATGGCTGAACCTTTCTGTTTGAGGTTATTTCCATGAGAGAACCTTTTTCAAAATTTATCCGGACGGAACTACCTGCAGAGACTCTCATGATTACGTCAGGCCTTCCGGGAACTTGGAAAACGGAGACTTCGGAGGAAGTCTCAAGAATCAAGGGGTACCCAATTCTTCGGAGCGATCTGATCCGACTTGAAGTTCTCAAGAACGAAGACGTTTTTGACGTAAGAGTTGCGGGGAACATGAGCAAACGACTTTCCGTATACGACGAAATGTTCAAGCGCGCAGACGACACACTTAGCAAGGCTCGAAAGGGTTTGATTTTGGATGCTACTTTCGTTACCCAAGACCTTCGGAGGCGCGCCGCTGAAATTGCGGCAAAACACAAGATTCCCTTGGCAATACTTGAAACGAAATGCTCCGAAAGGGCGTCTGTAGATAGAATTCAGCGGCGAACTAAGGAAAAATACGAATCGAACGCCCTCACAGTTGAAGCGTATCTAAACAACAAGAGCAAATCTGAACCTGTTGACACCGATGCCTTGAAGAGAGCTGTTCCTGGACTGCAAATTGTGCATTTCACGGTAGATACAGAGAATGACTCTCCTATGAGTTGGTACGTCGTCAGTCTAGAACGAAGATAGCCGGAACACACATGTCATGATAATCGACCTTCACGTTCATTCCAAACACTCCGATGGCGCTCTTACTGTTTCAGAAATCCTGCGCGAGGCTGCAACGCGGAAGATCGGGGTGTTATCCATTACAGATCACGATTCACTTGAAGGCCAAAACCTTGCCATTGACCTGGCGGTCAAACGAAACATCCATTACGTTTGCGGCGTCGAATTAAACGTGACCTTCTCGTATCCAAAACACAATGCGGAAAAGCCCATCTCGCTTGACTTCTTGGGATATGCGTTTGACCCCAAAAACCGAAAGCTTAGAGCTAAGCTCAAACAGATGGCTGAATACCGCGAGGAAAGGGCAACGAGAATCTTGAAGAACTTGAACATGGAATTTGACCAAGAAGGCCTAGTCCGACTGACCAAAGAAGACTTTGCTGCTATTCAAGCATCAGTGGACGGCACTCTTGGAAGACCTCACATAGCCGATTATCTGGTAAGAAAAGGGTTTGTCAAAAACAGGCAAGAAGCTTTTGACAAATATCTTGTCAAGTGCGATGTACCCAAATATCCACTTCATCTAGACGAGGCCTCCAAGCTGGTTAGAGACGCTGGGGGAAAGATCGTCTTAGCGCATCCAAACGATCCTCATGGAACTTCTCTGGCTACACTAACCCGATCATTGTCTGAGCAGACAGATATAATTGCGGATTCAATGCTATCTTTTATAGACGGATTGGAGTGTTGGCACTCGCGAAGCGACTCGCAAACGACTGACCACTATGTAGGTTTCGCAAAAAGACAAGAACTCCTTATGACAGGGGGAAGCGACTGCCATCAAAAACCAATTGTGATGGGAACTGTTGAAGTTCCAACGAATATGGCATGCAAATTCGGCGCCTGACAGCTGTCTTCTGCTTAGAGTCCCTTTGTGTAGCCGAAAGCAAGCCTGAAGTACGCCTCGGCCTCTTTCTTTGCTTCTTTCTTATCAAGGTCGCTAATGTTCGGATCCTTGAGTCTGAAACTGACGACTTTTCCGCGCACGTAAGCCCTGTAGCACTTGTAAAATGGAAGCAAAACTTCCAGCTCTCGATCTCCGGAATATCTGATGTATCTCTCAACAAAGGAGTTGGACAGATCGGTTCTTTCTTTAAAATCCAAATCCATTGCCAGAAACCCAACGTCGCCTGCAACGTCCGAGTAGCTGATCCTCTCGTTAAATTCTATAGCGTCAAAAATGTAGACTGCATCAGTAACGAAAATATTTCCTGAATGAACGTCTCCGTGGCAGTCTCTGACTTTGCCTTCTTTCATACGCTTTTTGAAAACTGGCAGGTTTCGTCTAGCGAAATCCTCAATCTTCTTGTTGATCTGTTCGTACATCCCTTTGGATATCGTACTTCCAATGAATTCTACGGTCTGCTCGAAATTCTCCTTCCAGTTTACCTCTACAATTGGGTCGAGTTCATACTTGCATATTCTGTTCTTTGTCCCAGCTTCTGAATGGAATTTTGACATGATTTTAGCAATCTTGTCGATCAAGTTCGCGTCCACTTTTCGCTGTTCAAGGAGTCTGCTCAGCATTCTGTCTTGCGGCATTCTTTTCATCTTAACAGCATACTCGATGGTTTCTCCTTCCCCTTTTATCCTAATGTCATCTGATTTGTTGATGGGGACAACTTCCAAGTACATGTCCCCGCAAAGGCGCCTGTTCAGCTCCAACTCTCTTTCGCAGAAGAAACGCCGCTTCTCAAGGGACGTGAAGTCTAGGAATCCAAGGTTCACCGCTTTCTTGACTTTGTAGACGAATTTTCTGGTGAGGAACACGAAGGATATGTGGGTTTGGACCAGTTCTATTCCTTGGGGATCGTCTTCGTATGCTTTGGGATTAAGCAAAGCCTCAACTACCTGCTTTTGATCGGTCAATTAGCTTTCTCCGTTATAGGCTTAGGCAACTTTTTGTTTTAAAGAATGTTTTGAGCAATATAGAACTATCTGGGCTAGTACATAAAACGAGCGAGCGGTGCAGGTCCAGAGCTTAGGATTGTTCAGGGGTATTTCCGTTTTTTGACATATTTCCGTTCCCGAATTAAGAATTAAATATGTACAGGGGTAAGGTGTTTTTGGCGCTTAACGTGAATATTGAGACTCTTGATGATCTTGCAAAAATCCTGAACGAGAATGGGTACTCAAAAAGGGCGATCGCCCAAATAATCAAATGGTACGGCTAGAATCACTCAGCAGTGTAGCCTGCATGTGATTAAAGTCAACCAGAACTTGCCCTTCTCAATACCGTACGTTGTTAGTCCCTTCAATGAACTCACTCTAACTCCACATGAAGAGGACTGTTTTCACGTTTCTGCAAAAAATATATAATGGGCTCTTTGAGTATTGGTTGAAAGATTTGAGGGCTATCAAATGGGTATATTGGGCAGAGACAAGTTCAAGGAACTAATTGACAATTTCAAATGCGTTTATCCGCATGATTACACTCTTTTGGACGGCGACGGTTACATCCTGACAGTTAAGGAGGAAACAACCGTTCACTATCTGGAACACAAAAACATCGTTTCACACGAGGTGGTCTTCACTCCTCCCAATTACGTCGCACACCTCACTGCCAAGAGCAAATACGGGCGGATGGGGCTTTCTTTCCTCAATGCTGCAAAAATCCACAGCGGTTTCATTGGGCGGATAGTGCTTGAATTGGTTAACCTAAGCAACGACCGAAAACCCATAGTGATCAAGAGAGGAGACCCTTTCATGCATATGGAGTTCATTTCGCGCGATGGCGAACCCTCTCCTTACATGGGTGAGTTTCAATTCCAGTATCTCTCCGACGAAGAGATACACATGTACATTCCCATACTCAAGCGACTCCTTCCAAACTACGAAGAACTGGCGAAAATCTGGTTCAAAAACAAACGGCTACAATAGATACGTCTACTTCTGTAAGACATGAATTTCGCGGCCGGTCTTATGCCGCTCCGCCATTTCTACAACGCGCCTCATCACTCTCATTTCCTCCTTCACGGTATCGTATGACTCGAAAACCTCCTTGCTACCGAACGGGTAAATCATCTTGAAACCGAGTTCTTGTGCCTTCTCTTCAATGTGCATCATCATCGGTTTCCCAGACCTAGTCCTCAAATATGGGGTCACAAGAACTAGCCTGCCATCTTTCCTGAGCGTGTCATATGTTTCTCTGAGAAAGCTAAAGTACAAAGGAGTCAGATTGTCCACGATCTTCTTTGCATAAGATGCGGTTGGTATATCCCTCAGAGCTGGACCCAAGTCCGGTTCTGTGACGATACAGTCTATGCTCGATCCCACTATACTTCTTAGCTTGAGTGCATCGCCTTTCACAACCCTGAATTCTTGATCTTTAAGCGCATACTCTCTACTAAGCCATTCAAGGTTCTCTTGGGCAGCTTCGACGCACCAGCTGCTATCGTCAACCCCTATAGTCTGGGCTTTGGATAGTAACGCTTCCTGAAGAATGGTGCCGACCCCACAGAATGGGTCTATCAGGGTTTTTCCAGGAGTGCATCCGGATAGGTTTACCATTATCCTCGCCAGTCTCGGCGGGATGGCGAAGATCTTCCGCTGGTTTGGTTTGCCCACATCGCGTTTTTGGAATTCAAATGGGTCATGAACGCCTGATGTTATTCCTAACCAAGCTTGGGTTGTGTCGATGCACAACAAAACCTCGGCCTTATTTTCGACCAATTTCTTCTTCAAAACTTCTACATGGGTTAGCTGAGGTTGTGCTCTTGTTCTCGGGAAACCCATGAACTCCGATCTTACTTCGCACTCTGCCAGTTCATTCTTGATTGCGCTTCCTATGAACCGTTGTATGCTGCTTGCCACAGGTCTCAGAGTTTCAGCGGAGCAGTAGACACTAACTCCGAAGAGATACTTTGCTGAGTCTTTATCTGGTATTCCAAAAGGCAGATTGCTTAGTGCGATTTCCTTTGTTATTTGCTCTCTAGCCTCTTTATCTTTGCTGACAAAGGCTTTCACGAACAGCTCTGTTGGTATGACCTTGGCTATTACACCAATCTTTATGGTGCCGCCAAGACTCGTGGCATCAAGTGAGCCTGCTTTCTCATCAGTTTGTATTATGAAAAACTCTCTCGAAAACGCTTTCACTTTGAACTGGATTCTTCTTGCTTCTAGGAACAAGATAATCTCTGCGAGTGATAGCTTCCAGTTTTTTCCGGGGATAAGCACTTGATTCAATCGGAATCCTCCTGCGCTTCTTTCACAAAGAACAAGTTGCGCAAGCGCATAATTAGTTTGCCTCTGAAAGCTTGTGAACGTTCAATGGGGAACGTCAAATCCTTGACTCATGAGGGTAGTTACAAATCGTTTAAATAGCGCTTAGATGGTAACCTAAAAAAGGGATATTGTATGCATGCCAGCAATTACAGACCCGTAAGAGGACAAGCTTACACGCGGAAACAATACTCAAAAGGGTTTCCGCCTCCTAAGATAGTAAAGTTCACGATGGGAGACACCAAAGCATCCTTCGATTATGAAGCCACATTGATAGCTTTGAAAAGAGCTCAGATCCGTCACTGTTCTCTTGAAGCAGCGCGAGTCGCAGCAAACCGTGTTTTGATGGACAAGCTTGTGAACGATTACTTGATGGTGGTGCACCCTTACCCTCATATGATTCTTCGAGAAAACAAAATGATTTTCGGAGCTCATGCTGACCGCCTTCAGCAAGGAATGCGAAGATCTTTTGGAAAAGCAATTGGGACTGCGGCTCGAATCGAGCCAGGCCAACCGATTATAACGGTTAGAGTCAAGACGAGTGCCGTTGAAACCGCAAAAGAATCCCTTAAATACGGAAGCGCTAAACTCCCCATCCCGTGCAGAGTGGTTGTCGAAAAGATACAATCTTCAGACATTACCAACAAGGCGGAGATGGAAACGGATTGAGCACAAAAAAGGATCTTGTTCTCTGGTTTGAAACAGTAAGAAACACTGATGTTCCAATTGTCGGAGGCAAGAACGCCAGCTTAGGCGAAATGATTAATGCGGGCCTTCCTGTTCCTCCCGGATTTGCAGTCACAGCCTATTCCTATGAAAAGTTTATCGAGGACACACGAATTGCCGAGAAGATCTACCAAGTAATCAAAGAAACCGTTACTGACCCGAACGATCCAAAACAGTACGATACTGCGTCCAAGAAAATTCGCGAACTAATCAATCGGACATCTATGCCTAAAGATGTCGAGAACGCGGTTAAATCAGCCTATAAGACGCTCTGCAAAAAGCTCAACTTGAAGGACGCTTTCGTTGCTGTCAGATCGAGCGCCACTGCGGAAGATCTTCCAGATGCTTCTTTCGCTGGGCAACAAGAAACCTTCTTGAACGTCAAAGGCGCCGACGACCTTCTGGATAAAGTTGTCAAGTGCTGGTCGAGTCTCTTTACTCCTCGCGCGATTTTCTACAGAAACGAGAAAGGGTTTGCCCACGAGAAAGTTTTCATAAGCGTTGGAGTTCAGAAAATGGTGAACTCCCGAGCTGCAGGAGTCATGTTTACAATAAACCCAGTAACCGGCAATAAGGACGAAATCGTTATCGAAGGCAATTATGGTCTGGGCGAATCGGTCGTTTCAGGTGCCGTAAACCCGGACGACTTCGTTGTTGACAAAGAAACAATGAAGATTACTTCACGGCGAATAGCTAGGAAAACAATTCAGTACATCCGTGATCCAGATACGGGCAAAACGGTCCATTTGGATGTGCCAGAAGATAAACAGAAAGAAACATGTCTCAATGATGAAGAAATTATGAAACTTGCCGAGTTGGGGAAATTGATTGAAGGTCACTATGGCAAGGCTATGGATATAGAATGGGCGATCGATGGAGATTTATCTTTTCCAAAAAATATGTTCTTGGTTCAAGCTCGTCCCGAGACTGTTTGGGGTGGTAAACCGATGGAAATATCGAGTGGATTTGAAGAAGGTAGGTCTGGAAAAGAACTCAAAGTCGTCGCAAAAGGAATATCCGCGGGAAAGAGAGGCTACGGCATAGGCGTGGCTAAAGTCGTGTTTAGTCCTGATGAAGCATCAAAAATTATGGTCAAAGGCGACATACTCGTAACAGATATGACTAATCCTGACTTCGTTCCATTCATGAAGATTGCCAGTGCAATAGTCACTGACAAGGGGGGGGTGACCTCTCATGCGGCAATCGTCAGCCGCGAGCTTGCCATTCCTTGCATCGTTGGGACAGAAACAGCTACGAAAGTCATGGAGACGGGAAAGCAGTACACAATAGACTCGAGAAATGGCATAGTCTACGAGGGAGTCTTGGCTGAAGCTGCAAACTCAGCAGGTTCAAAGGGCTCTGTCGCGACAGGCGAAATACGTGTGATCGAATCTGTACCCGTAACTGCAACGAAAATTTACATGAATTTGGGTGTTCCTGATAAAATAGCAGATTACAAGGATTTGCCATTCGAAGGCATTGGGCTAATGCGCACCGAATTCATTTTAGCAAGTTACATAGGTCAGCACCCCATGCTCTTTGTTGACACAGGCGAAAGCCAGAAATTCGTGGATAAACTGGCAGAAGGCGTGGCCACAGTTGCTCGCGAAATCCAACCTCGACCTGTGGTTGTGCGCCTGAGCGACTTTAAAACCAATGAGTACAGAGAACTCAAAGGCGGCGATAAATACGAGATTGTCGAAGAAAATCCGATGTTGGGTTGGAGAGGGTGCAGTCGATACATTAGCAAATGGTACCAAGCAGCTTTCAGGCTTGAATGCCAGGCGATAAAGAAATGCCGCACTGAATGGGGTTTAAAGAACATTTACGTTATGCTTCCAATGGTTCGCACATTATGGGAAGCAAAGAAATGCCTAGAAATAATGAAGGAAGAAGGCTTAGAAAGATCCCGCGATTTCAAAGTTTGGTTCATGGCTGAAACACCCTCAATTGCTATAATGGCTGACGAGTTCTCCAAACTTGTCGATGGATTCTCAATAGGCTCAAACGACCTGACGCAGGGCATTCTCATGATTGACCGGGATTCAGAACGCTTGGGGCAGATGGGCTACTTCGACGAACGCGATCCCGCAGTGAAAAGAATAATCGCCCATTTGATCAAGGCAGCACACGAAAACGGTTGTACAGTTTCCATATGTGGTGAGGGTCCCTCAAACCTGCCGGACTTTGCCGAATTCCTCGTCCGCCTTGGAATAGACAGTATTTCAGTAAACAATGATGCGGTGTCCACGACGAAAAACATGGTTGCAAGTCTTGAACAGAAGATAATTCTTGAACGCCTCGCTGAGCAATCCGCCATAGCTACTGGCAAACCCATATCCAAACCGAAGCAAGATTGGGAATGGTCGCTTTAGAAATAGAGTAAACTCTTCCCCGCTTTTTGTTTCTCTTCTCTTCCTTGAAAACCGAATAAGGGGGATCACTTTGAAAGGATTTGACTTTGAGGAAGAACGGATCAAACGGGAAATTGGCAAACTTGGCGCAAAGCGTGTTTTGCTACAATTTCCTGAAGGTCTAAAACCTGAAGGTCCGCGTTTAGCATCTTTGGTTGAGAAAGCTGGAGCACTTCCCATAATTGCCGGCGATCCATGCTACGGAGCGTGCGACATAGCTACTGCTGAAGCTGAAAGCTTGGGCGTGGACCTTATCCTGCATTTTGGGCACTCGAGAATGATGAAACATGAAAAGGTGCCCACGGTCTATATTGAGGCCAGAGCAACCGTGGCAATAGATGGAGCAATCCAGAAAGCTCTCTCGTTTCTAGCTAGCTTCAAGACCATGGGTTTGGTAACAACAGTTCAGCACATACAAACACTTGATCAAGCAAGAGAGATGCTTATTCGAGCAGGAAAGACAGTGGTTATTGGAGACGCAGGTCGCGCCGTCTACTCAGGGCAAGTCACTGGATGTGAATATGGGAACGCCAAGTCCGTTGCCAATGAAGTCGACGCTTTCCTTTTCATCGGAGGCGGGCAATTTCACGCGTTGGGTATTCATCTTGCCACGTCTAAACCAACGATAGTTGCGGATCCATACACCAACAGCGCCTTTGTTATCGACTCAGTAGCCCAAAAAACCATAAAGCAACGATGGGCATACATAGAGGAGGCGCTAAAAGCCAAAAGTTTTGGCATTATTGTTGGTCTCAAACCAGGACAAAGCCGTCTCGACGAAGCATTGAAAATCAAAGAATCGGTCGAAAAGAACAAGAAAGTTGGTTACCTGTTTGCAGTTAGGGAATTGTCTCCAGAAGTGCTTCTTGAATTCCCGACTGTCGACGTGTATGTTAACACTGCTTGCCCGAGAATATCTCTTGAGGCTCCTGCAAAGTTTTCGAAACCTGTTTTAACCAAGAGCGAGCTTAAAGTTGTGTTCGGCGAAGACTCGTGGGAAAACCTGCTCAGAAGAGGCTTGTTCGAAAATTAGACTTGGAACTATTCCTATCCCAAGTTGAGCCCAATCCTCTTCCTCGAGCAAGTCTTGAACAGTACACGATTTCTGAGAGCGTTGCTGCAACAATGCTCTACATATCAGCATATTCAAACAACGACCTTATCGGAAAAACTGTACTAGATCTGGCTTGCGGCACGGGGCGACTTGCATTGGGCGCAGCTTTTTTGGGCGCCAAGGCGGTCGTAGGAGTCGATATCGACAGGACCGCGATACAATCAGCTCGTGCTAATTCTCGGAAAACAGGTTGCTACGGCTTAGTTCAATGGATCACTGGGGACGTTGGGGCTATCACCGGCAAATTCGACACGGTCTTGCAGAATCCGCCGTTTGGGATCCAGAAGCGGTCAGCTGATCGAAAGTTCCTGCAAAAAGCCCTCGAAGTTGCCAGTATAGTCTATTCCCTCCACAATCATCCAACCGACGATAAACAATTGCACCGACTACTGAAGAAGAGCGGAGAAAACCTGTTGCAGATTCAGGCTTCTCCATTCATGAAACGTTTTGCTGAAGAACACGGTGGAACCATACAGTCAGTATTCTCGCTTCTCATGACCATTCCCAAAATGTTTGATTTTCACACAAAAGCGAAACACGAAATAATCGTCGATCTATACATAATAAAAAAGAAAGTTTAGTCTCCCTGAGGATTTGCCACTTTGATCAAAAGGTTTATTGCGCAGCTGATAAACTAAAAGTTGTACCATCAGCCGAATACTCTATATTCACATGTTTAATGGCAAGGAAATTATGATGAACGTTAAATCATCTGAACAACGTAGCGGTCATTTAGTATTGCCCGGAGAGCGTTTGGGCGTAATCGAAGAGTTCACGCCAGACTCGGGGACTTACTCAAAAGACGGCGTTATCTACTCAAAGATAATCGGTCGCGCCCTCATGGATATGTTGAGCAGGCATGTTTCAGTCTATCCGCTTGTCAACGAAGCCTGCTATCCTAAAGTCGGCACGACAGTTATCGGTCAAGTTGGCAACGCCCAGTCAGATAATGTTCTGGTGAGGATATTCAAGATTGGCCCCAAGCGACTCTCTGGCGTCTTCACAGGAATCCTTCACATCTCAGACGTACAAGATAGGTATGTAGACTCTATGAATGATGCTTGCAGGTCCGGGGACATAATACGTGCTAAAGTCATCAGCGCGAAGAACCAGATTTTTCACCTTTCAACGGTTGAAGGCGATTTAGGCGTGCTGTATGGCTTCTGTTCAGTTTGTGGAGGCTTGCTTGAATCCAAGCGGAACGATATGCGGTGCACAAAATGCGGTAACATAGACCACCGCAAAATTGCCACGGACTATGGACAAGAACCGATGTAAAAGAATACGGGAAGTGTCGCGACTGAAAATAAATGTTATTAAGAAATCAGGCAAGGAGCTTAAGATTGAAATCGAAGGTACAGGGCACGGTCTATGTAACCTGCTTCAGAAGAGACTGTTGGACGACAAGAGCGTAGATATGGCCGGATACGATATCCCTCACCCACTGGCTTCCAATCCAGTCATCTACATCCGCATGAAAGGATCAGCCAAGCCCGAAGAGGCTCTTAAGAAGGCCGCCGAGAAAGCGAGGGAATCCAACCAAACTTTCAGCGAGGCTTTTCAAAAAGCCTTGAAAGTCTGATTAATTCTTTCACCCTTGTGAGCAGTAAGCAAATCCTTTTTGCATATCGTCCGTTCTTTCTAGGATTTCAACGCTTTCCTCCAAGGTTAGGATCTTATTGAGCCACGCGTAGACAGCCAGCGCATCTGCAGCGTCGCTTATAACATGTTTGTCAATTCTCGAGGGTAATACTCTACGCAGTTCCGTCTCCCTCAGTGCCTCCGCCAGTGTGCTTCCTTTCACTTTCTTCCCTCCCGGCTCCCTTTTCTGCCAGATAGTGCAAGTGAATGGACAAAGTTAACGTAAGCCCTCACCGAGGGCTTCTAATTGTCGATCCACCAAGACTTCTTGAAGCGACTGATAGGCCTTAAGGAAGGAAAGGCGGTTGAGAGTCCTTCGGCACTTAGTTGATCTCCATTCTCCCCACTTCTTGCTCGCTACGCTTATAACACTTCAATCAATATTTTATTCTCGCTCGTGTGTCGAGGGTTCGCGTTGAGCCGCAAGCGCATTCACGTTGTTAAACCCGAAATTCGAATTCTGGGAGTTGACGATGGTATATTCATCCCTCACAACAGCGGCAAGGCTCTTGTGGTAGGAGTCGTTTTCAGGGGAGGTTACTGGCTTGACGGGGCAATGCATACCCATGTGGCTATTGATGGTTTTGACGCCACAGAGAAAATCTCAAACATGGTAACGAGTTCGCCTCATCACAAGCAACTGAGAGTGATCATGCTGAACGGTGTCACCTTCGCAGGTTTTAATGTGGTTGACATCCAATTGCTGAGCGTGAAAACTGGGCTTCCCGTTATTGCTGTAACTAGTGAAAAACCCGATTTGAAGGGTATTCGCGAGGCAATAGAAAATCTCTCCGGGACAGAGGAACGCTGGAAATCAATTCTTGCTGCCGGAGAATGTTTTGAAGTCTGCACCCGGAATCCGCATGAAAGCGTATTCTTGCATGTGGCTGGATTGTCGATTGATGAGGCCACGAGAATCGTTCGATTGTCTTCAACCCGCAGCAAGATCCCTGAGGCATTGCGTGTCGCTCATCTTGTTGCTTCGGGCGTAAGTCATTCCTAGTTTTCATGCTTTTTTCGGGGTAAGCAAACGTTTAAAAGAGACTATGTAAACGGAAGATAAAACGGATAACGGAGTAGCGCACAATGGAGTTTTGCCCAAAATGCGGTTCCCGTCTGGAACCGAAGAAAGCTAAGAATGGCAAGAGTGCTTCTTTGATGCTTGTATGCCCCAAATGTGGGTATAAGAAACAGGAGTCAGCCAAGAAGATTGAGCCCCTGGTAGCCAAGGTTATTCAGCCAAATCCACAGAAATTTGTGGCAGTCATAGGTAAGGAAGAACAGAAGCTCAATACGCTGCCAACTGTCAGAATCGAATGCCCGAAATGCGGCAACAACACGGCATACGTTTGGCAGGTGCAAACCCGAGGCGCGGACGAATCTTCCACCCAGTTTCTGCGCTGCACAAAATGCAGTTTCACCTTCAGAGAGTATAGCTAAGCAACAACTGGAACCCCGCTATTTTCGCGGAAACGCTTTGATGTAAGTCTTTTATACCCCTCGGTATATGCATTAAGCGAGGAAAATCCAATGTTTAAGCTCAAAGTCTCTGACGCTAAACTCTTACGAGACATGGCAACCGCCATCTCCATTCTTGTTGACGAGGCAACCTTCAAGATAGAACCAGAAGGGTTGAAACTGCGGGCGATGGATCCTTCTCGCGTTGCCATGATCGATTTTGAGTGGCCCAAAACCATATTTGAAGAATACATTGCGCAAGAACCCACAAAAATGTGCATAAACATAAGCGAACTTCTCAAACTGCTCAAAAGAGCCGGCAAGGACGAGTCTGTGGAGATGTCTCTTGATGACAAGACCGGGCGTTTGCAGGTTAAGATACTGGGGAAATACAGCCGCAATTTCACGATGCCCACTCTCGAAGCGTCAGAAGAAGAGGTTCCAACACCAAAAATTGCTTTCAACGTCAAGGCAAAAACAACAACTCAAGGCTTAAGCCAAGC